>DASUDU010000150.1:0-2698 GCA_036275435.1 Usitatibacteraceae bacterium
GGTTCTTTTGCTGCGCCAGGCGCGTTTCATAGGGCAGCGAGTCGTCCGGCGATGGCGCGTTGTCTCCGTAGCGCTGCTGCTTGACGTTGCCCGCTTCTTTCGGCGGCGGCGTGTCCGAATAGGAGACCTTGCCGTCCTTGTCGACCCATTTGTAGAGCTGCTGCGCTTGCGCGGCGGCGCAAACCAGGCCGAGGGTGGCGAACAACGCGATCAGGCGAATCATGGCTATCCTCCGGTGGCGGCCGCAATCCGGGCGGCGCTCAAGTCAGGCCATTATGACGCAGCACCCGGCATGGCGCTTGCCTAGGCTGCGTACACCACGCGGCCGGCAACCAGAGTCGTCACCACCTTTGCCTGCATTTCGCGGCGCAGCCACGGCGAGTTCTTGCCCTGGCTCCTGAGCGTCTCGCGGGTCACGGCCCAGAATGCCGCGGGGTCGTAGATGCACAGGTCGGCCGGCGCACCCGCGGCCAGCGTGCCACAGGACAGCCCCAGCAATGCTGCCGGCGCCGAGGTGATGCGCGCGAGGACGTCGGCATCGCGCCATTGCATCTGCTCTGCCCACTTCAGCGCCAAGGGCAGCAACAGTTCGAGGCCGGTCGCGCCGGGCGCGGCCTCGCCGAACGGCACGTTCTTTTCGTCGTCATCGACCGGCGTATGGTCGGAAGCGATCGCGTCGATCGTGCCGTCGATCACCGCGGCGCCGAGCGCCTCGCGGTCGCGCGGGCTGCGCAGCGGCGGCGAGAAGCGGAATTGCGGGTCGAAATAGCCGATGTCGCGGTCGGTCAGCAACAGGTGGTGGATGCCCACATCGGCGCTCAGCGGCAGGCCTTCGGCCTTGGCCGCGCGGACCAGTTCGACTCCGGCGCTCGAGGATACGCGCATCAGGTGCACGCGCGCGCCGGTTTCGCGCATCAGCGTGACGATGGTGGAAATCGCAATCGTCTCCGCGCTCACCGGGATGCCGGGCAGGCCGAGGCGCGAGGCGACCTCGCCGTCGTGGGCGATACCGCCGCGCGACAGGTAATCCTCCTGCGGGCGCAGCCACACCGGGTAACCGAACGTGGCGGCGTACTGCAGCGCGCGGTAGAGTACCGTCGTGTCGGTGACCGGCAAATCCGCGTTGGAGAAGCCGATGCAGCCGGCGTCGGTCAGCTCCGCCATCTCCGCGAGGGCCGTGCCTTGCAGGCCGCGCGTCAACGCGCCCAGCGGGTAGACTTGCGCGCGCTCGAGCGTGCCGGCGCGGCGCTTGAGCATTTCCACCAGCCCCGGTTCGTCGAGCGGCGGATCGGTGTCGGGAGGGCAGACCAGCGTCGTCACGCCGCCGGCCACGGCGGCGAGCATTTCGCTCTCCAGCGTCGCCTTGTGCTCGGAACCCGGCTCGCGCAGGCGCGCCGACAGGTCGACCAGTCCGGGGCACACCACCTTGCCGCGCGCGTCGAGGGTCTTGTCGGCCTTCCAGCCGGCCGGCGCCTCGCCCACTGCCGCAATCGTGCCGTCCGCAAGGTAGAGCGACGCCACGCGGTCGAGCTGGCGCGAGGCATCGACCAGCCGGCCATGGAGGATCTCGATGTTCGCGCTCATGCACCCACCACCGACGCCATCACCGCCATGCGCACCGCGATGCCGAAGGTGACCTGCGGCAGGATCACGCTCTGCCGCCCGTCGGCGATCGGCGAATCGATCTCCACACCGCGGTTCATCGGTCCGGGGTGCATGACGATCGCGTCGGGCTTGGCGCGCGCGAGCTTCTGCGCGGTCAGGCCGTAGCTTTTGAAAAACTCGTGCGCCGAAGGCAGCAGGGCGCCATTCATGCGCTCGTTCTGCAGCCGCAGCATCATCACCACATCGCAGCCTTCCAGCCCGCGCGCCATATCGTGGTGCACGCTCACGCCCATCTTCTCCACGTCGGTGGGAATCAGCGTCTTCGGGCCGATCACCCGCACATCGGGGCAGCCCAGCGTGGTCAGCGCGTGGATGCCCGAGCGCGCCACGCGCGAGTGCAGGATGTCGCCGACGATCGCCACCGACAGGTTGTGGAACGACTTCTTGTAGTGCCGGATGGTATACATGTCCAGCAGGCCTTGCGTTGGATGCGCGTGCCGGCCGTCCCCGGCATTGATCACCGCGACGCCCGACCTGGCGTGCTGCGCGATGAGGAACGGCGCGCCGGACTGGGCGTGACGCACCACGAACATGTCGGCGTTCATCGCCACCAGGTTGGCCAGCGTATCGAGCAGCGACTCGCCCTTGGCCGTCGAGGAGGCGCCGATGTTGAGGTTGATCACGTCCGCCGACAGGCGCTTGGCGGCGATCTCGAACGTGGTGCGGGTGCGCGTGGAGTTTTCGAAAAACAGGTTGAACACCGACTTGCCGCGCAGCACCGGGACTTTTTTCACCTCGCGGTCACCGACCGAAACGAACTGGTCTGCCGTCTCGAGGAGGTTCTCGATCATGGCTTTCTTCAGCCCCTCGATCGACAGCAGGTGCCTGAGCTTGCCGTCGGCGGTGAGCTGGGGGTGTGCGGAATAGAGCATCAGGCGTCCGATACGATGTCAAAAACCAGTCGGCCGGCATCGTTCTTTAGGTGCAGGTGCTCGTCCGCCCGCAGGGTCATGGTGGTGGCCGCATAGTCGGCCGCGAACGGCAGCTCGCGGCAGCCGCGGTCCACCAGCACGGCGAGCTTGACCGAAGCCGG
>DASUDU010000151.1:0-22622 GCA_036275435.1 Usitatibacteraceae bacterium
TGCCGAGGTCCAGCTCGCATCGGCGATCTTGAATTCGTGCCGGCCCTTCAAGTTCACGTTGAGGTAATAGGCGTCGCAATGAAACGTAAAGGCGTAGTCATCGAGCGAGGCCCAATTGTTCATTGCGCCTCGCAGGAATAATGCGGTTTGGCCCTGCGGTGGTGCTGGGCACGGTTCGATCTGCAGTTGCGGCGTGCGGTCGGTGGTCATGGTGAGGATGAGGCGGTGCGTGCCGTCGAAGCGATGATGGATGTGACTTCCCTTCGGCGCAAGCCGCCACGAAGGAGGCGCCGCCTTGTCGGCCAGGCCCCAATCGGCACCGCTGGACCATTCGTCGTCGGCCACCTTGAATTCATGCTGGCCTCGAAGGGTGGTGACGATTTCCAGCCGGTCACAATGGTTCCTGAACCGGTGTTCCTCGGGTGCGCTCCAGCCGTTGAAGCTGCCGCGAATGAACAGATCGCGTTTTCCGAGCGCATCGGTCGGGCACGCCGCAACTGCAAGCGCGGGAAAAACAGCAACGGCAAGCGCAAGGGCGGTGCGCACGATTCGCATCGCACTATCCCTTCACGCCACCAGCCGTCAAACCGGAAACGATCCAGCGCTGCGCAAACAGGAATACGGCCGTAATGGGCAGGCCCGAGAGGATCGCCGCCGCCGCAAAGTCGCCCCACAAGTAGCGCTGCTCGGAGAGGAAGAACTTCGAGCCGACCGCGAGCGTAAGGTTTTCCTCCTCGCGCAGCAGGATCGACGCGACCGGATACTCGATGATGGTGCCGATGAACGCGAGGATGAACACCACCATCAGGATCGGCACCGCCATCGGCAGCAGCACGTAGCGGAACGCCTGCCAGTGCGTTGCGCCATCGACCTTTGCGCACTCCTCGATTTCGGCCGGGATCGTCTCGAAATACCCGCGGATGGTCCAGATGTGCATGGCAATGCCGCCGACGTAAGCCAGCACCACGCCGGCGTGCGTTTCGATGCCGAGCCAGGGAACGTAAGTGCCGATGGTTTCGAAGATGGCGTAGATCGCCACCAGCGCCAGCACGGCCGGAAACATCTGCAGCAGCATCATGCTGTTGATCAACGAATCCTTGTACGCGAACTTCAGGCGCGCAAACGCGTAGGCGGCCGTGGTGGAGATGGCCACGATCAGGATGGAGGAGATCGTGGCGATCTTGATCGAGTTCCACAGCCAGCGCATCACCGGGAAGGGCGGTTCGATGACGGTCCCATCGGCGGCGATGTGCGCGATGCCGAGTGCCAATTTCCAGTGTTCAAAGCTGATTTGGCTGGGAATGAGCTCGCCCGTGGCGAAGTTGCCGGGTCTGAGTGAAATCGACAACACGGCGAGCAGGGGGAACAGCGTGATGGCGATCAGCACCCAGAGGAACAGGTGCGCGGCCCACACGCGTTTTTTCTGATGACGGGACTGGACAATGGCCATGGAACCCTACCTTTCGCCCGCCGCCACTTTCGCCACCTTCATGTTGGCGAGGGACATGAGCGCGATCATGAAAAAGATCACCGTGGAAATCGCTGCCGCGAGGCCAAAATTCTGTCCTGAATCCTGGAACGCGATGCGGTACGTGTAGGACACCAGGATGTCGGTCGTGCCGGCGGGCAGCTTCGTGTTCAGGTGGTCGGGCCGCCCGTCGGTCAGCAGCGCGATGACCACGAAGTTGTTGAAGTTGAACGCGAAGATGGTGACCAGCAACGGCGCCAGCGGCTTGATGATCAACGGTGCCGTGATGCGGCGAAAATTCATCCACGGCGACGCCCCGGCCAGGGCAGAGGCTTCGTACAGGTCCGGCGGGATCGACTTGATCAGCCCCGAGCAGAGGATCATCACGTACGGGTATCCCAGCCAGGTGTTGACGATGAGGATCATCACTTTGGCCAATGTGGGGTCGGCGAACCACGCCGGGCGGATGCCGAACACGGCGTTGAGCAGCGTATTGATCTCGCCGAAGTTCTGGTTGAACAGGCCCTTGAACACCAGGATCGAAATGAAGGCCGGAACGGCGTAGGGGAGGAACAGCAGGGTGCGATAGATCGAGCGGTAACGGAGCGATTCCCAGTTGAGCAGCACCGCCAGCGGCATGCCCAGCGCCAGCGTCAACAGCACCGTCATGCCGGCGAACACCACCGTCCAGGTAAAGATCGACAGGAACGGCCCGCGGAATTCCGGGTCATTGACCATGCGCGCGTAGTTGGCCAGGCCGACGTGCACCTTGAAACCAGGCTGCAGCTGCTTTCCGGTCGCATCCTCGAAGTGCCCTCCCTGGCGATTGGGCCGGTAGGTTGCGCCGGTCGCACTGTCGCGCAGGGCGCCATCCCCGGCCTCGGTCCATAAGGGCCGGACCGGCGCAAACTCGCGCACCCCGGTGTACTGCAGGCGCGTGCCGTCGGGCAGCAACAGCCGCGACGACATCAGCGCCGCGCGGTGCCGCAGCACCTCGTTGAGCGGCAACGCCTGGGACAGCGGCGGCAAGGCCGCATCGACGCGCTGCAGCGGCACGTCCAGCGACCCTTTCAGGGCAATGGGTGCGCTCACATGGGTCAGGGTGCCCGCCACGCCGTCGCGCAGCGGCCTGACCGCGATGCGGTACTCGGTGCCGTCGGCGTGCAGGCTGAATTCCATCAATCGCGAGTCGTCGGGTTCGACCTGGTCGAGGAGGTACTGCCGGGCGCGCGATTCGCTCAGCAGGTGCGCAGAAGAATAATTGGTGAAACCGATCTGCGCCGTGTAGAGCAACGGAAACAGCACGAACACGGCCATCGCCGCCAGGCCCGGGTACAGGTAACGGTAGGCAAACGCCACGTTGCCTAGATAGACGAAGAAACCCAGTGCGGCGATGGTCAGGAATGCCCCGGCTGCCATCCACTCGCCCGCCGCGATGATGCGCAACGCGAGGTAGATGCACAGCGCCGCGAGTGCCGCGGCGGCTGTCCATGCGATGGCGCGATTGGGGGCGGCGCGCGTCGTCATGGCGTCATTTCGCCGTAATCCGCGCTGCTGCGGCGTTCAGGGCGGCCTCCGGAGCCTGCAGGCCGTTGGTGATCGCTTCCAGCGCGGCATCCATCGCCGACCAGAAGCGGCCCATTTCCGGGATGTTCGGCACCGGCTCGCCCAGGCGCGCATTGACCATCGTGGCCTTGATATTCGGGTTGGCCGAGAGCTGCTGGTACAGCGCCTTGTTGGCCGGCACGCCCAGCGGTACATCGTCGTTGATGACCTTGAGGTTGCCGGGCTTCAACACGTGGTTTTCGAGGAATTCGCGCGCCAGGTCCTTTTGTTTGCTGGGTGAGGCGATCATGCAGCCAAGCACGCCCACAAACGGGCGCGAGGGTTGCCCGGGTTTGATGCCAGGGATGGGCGCCACGCCGAAATCGATCCGGCTCTTTTTCGCGTTGTCCCACGCCCACGGCCCGGAGATCATCATTGCGATCTCGCCGCGATTGAATCCGGCTTCCATGTTGGCGTAGCGCGCGCCGCGCGGCATCTGGCCGTTCCTGATCAGGCCTTCGAGCACGCTGGCGGCAGCGATGGCGCCCGGCGCGTTGACGCCCGTGCGCGACGGGTCCGCATCGCCCTTGGCGTCGCGCGCGAACACGCTTCCTCCCGCGCCCGCAAGCAGCGCCCAGGTGAAAAACGATTTGTTGTAGTCCCAAAGGAGCGCCTGCTTGCCCTGCGCCCTGAGCGTGCGGTCGAGGGCAACCACCTCGTCGAAGGTGCTGGGCGGGTTGGGGACCAGCGCCTTGTTGTAGATGAGGCCGTTGGCTTCGATCGCGATCGGGTAGCCCCAAACCTTGTTCTGGAACGTGAAGGCCCGCCATGCGGTGTCTTCAATCTCGTCGCGGATCCGTGCGTTCGGCCGGATCGGGACGATGAGTCCGCCCTTGGCCCACTCGCCGAGGCGATCGTGCGGCCAGCAGAAGATGTCCGGCCCCTTGCCGGCGGCGGTGGCCTGCTGGAATTTGTCGGTCGCGCCTTCCGGGTGCTCGACCTTGACCTTCACGCCGGATGCCGCGGTGAACAGGTCGCCGACTTTCTGCAGGCCGTTGTAGCCTTTGTCGGCATTGATCCAGACCAGCAGCTTGAGCGCGTCCTCGGCTCCGGCGCCGGTCAAGGCCAGGCCCAGTCCCGCGGCGGCCAGCCCGGCGAGGACCTTGCTGCGCAAGCGTTTGGTCGTCATCGTGGCTCAGGCTGCAGCAACGCCTGCCGCTCGCGCAGGGCGCGCGAACGCGAGGCCCTGTGCATCGAACAGGTAGGTATCGTGCGCTGCCACGCCGAGGCGCACCTGCTCACCCTGCCGGATGCGGGTACGTCCGTCGAGCGTGCAGGTGATCGCCTCGGTCCCCGGAAACGCAAAGTAGGCCTCGGTGGAACTTCCCAGCGACTCGACAAAGGTCACGGTCACCGCCAGTGCGTTGTCCTGCGCGCCGACGTGAAAGTGCTCCGGGCGCACGCCCAGCGTGACCTTGTCGCCGGTCCGCGCCCGGTCGCCTGCAACCGCGCAGGTGATTTCCTCGTTGGTTGCAAGCCGGACGCGTACCTGGCCCGGATCGGCGTCCGCGACCTCGGCACCGATGAAATTCATGCGCGGCGAGCCGATGAAGCCGGCCACGAACAGGTTGACCGGGTGCTCATAGAGTTCCAGCGGCGCACCCACCTGCTCGACACGCCCGGCCGACAACACGACGATGCGGTCGGCCAGCGTCATGGCCTCGACCTGGTCGTGCGTCACGTAAATCATGGTGCGCTTGAGGTCCTCATGCAGCTTGGCGAACTCGTAGCGCATGCGCACGCGCAGGGCCGCATCGAGGTTCGACAGCGGCTCATCAAACAGGAAGACGCCGGGTTTTCGCACGATGGCGCGGCCGATCGCGACGCGCTGGCGCTGGCCGCCCGACAGGTCCTTGGGTTTGCGGTCGAGCAGGTGGTCGATGTGCAGGATCTTTGCCGCATGTTGCACCGCGCTGTCGATCTCGGGCGCCGACATGCCGGCGAGCTTCAGGCCGAAGGACATGTTTTCGGCCAGGTTCATGTGCGGGTAGAGCGCGTAGGACTGGAACACCATCGCGATGCCGCGTTCGGCCGGCGGCAGGTCGTTGACGCGCCTGCCGCCGATCGACAGCGTGCCGCTGCTGATTTCCTCCAGCCCGGCGATCATGCGCAGCAGCGTCGATTTGCCGCAGCCGGAAGGACCGACGAACACGACAAATTCGCCGTCCTTGATGTCGAGGTTGACGTCGCGCAGGACTACCGCGCTGCCGTAGGCTTTGCCGACTTCCTCGAGACGTACCTCCGCCATGTGCGCTCCCGTGGCCGATCCTTGCGCCGGAATCCGGCGCGCTGGAACGGATGTTCATTCAACTCTCAATGCAGCATGAAGTATTATTTCACAGATTAGAATATCTTAGAAATTGACAAAACATCAGCAAATCAACAATATAATGATCGAGACAGCCACTTTATTGTAGCAATACTACATAGATAGGGTGTTTTGTTTTTTTGAAACTTTGGCCAATTGTAGTTTGCACGCGCAAGCGCAATCGTTGCCGATTCTGAACCTTGTCCGAGGAGTCCCATGTTGCCTGCACCAGTCCTTCAAATGCACGCGGCCGGAAGTGCGCCCGAGGCGCCAGAAGCGCACGCCGACTTCGCCCGGCGCGTCGCGCAGGCCCTTGTGCAGCGCGCCGACCGGACTTCGCCGCAGGCGATGTTCCGTGCGCTGGCCGAAGCCTGCCGGCCGATGCTCGCCGAACGTTGGGCTGCGACGCAAGCCCGTGAGGCGACGCGTCAGGGGCGCCGCGTGCATTACCTGTCGATGGAATTCCTCATGGGGCGCGCGCTGGGCAATGCCGTGGCCGCGTTGGGGCTCGATGGTGAACTCCATGCGCTGGCCGGCCGCGGCGTGCTGGCGGACTGGGAATCGCTGATCGACGCCGAGCGCGACGCCGCGCTCGGCAATGGCGGGCTGGGGCGTCTGGCAGCCTGCTTCCTCGATGCCATGGCTGCGCGCGAGCTGTCTGCATTTGGCTATGGCCTGCGCTATCGCTACGGCATGTTTGCGCAACGCATCGAGTCAGGCCGCCAGGTCGAGCTGGCAGATGACTGGTTGCGCAACGGCAATCCCTGGGAGTTCTACCGCGATGACCTGGCCTACCGGATCGACTTCGGCGGGCGCGTCGAAAGCGAACTGGGCCGGCGCGTCTGGCATGGCGCGACGCAGGTCGTCGCGCGCGCGGTCGATTTCGTCGTGCCCGCGCACGACTCTACCCATGTGGCGACGCTGCGCCTGTGGCAGGCGGAAGCCGCGCAGCCGATCGACTTCGCCGCGTTTTGCCGCGGCGACCATGCATCCTGCGCCGCCTCGCAGACCGCCGCCGACGTGCTCAATTGGGTGTTGTACCCGGATGACTCGACGACCGCGGGGCGCGAGCTGCGGCTCAAGCAGGAGTACTGCCTGGTCAGCGCCTCGATCCAGGACATGCTGGCACGCCACCTGCGCGAGGGCCGCAGCCTGGATACCTTCGGGCGCGACAACGCGGTGCACCTCAACGACACGCATCCGGCGCTCGCGCCGGTCGAGCTGATGCGCCTGTTGGTTGACCACCATGCGCTGTCCTGGGAAGAGGCATGGCGCATCACCGGCGAGGCGACCAGCTACACCAACCATACCCTGATGCCCGAGGCGCTCGAGACCTGGCCGGTGCGGCTGCTGGCCGAGCTGCTGCCGCGCCACCTCGAGATCATTTATGCCATCAACCAGCGCTTCCTCGACCAGGTGCGGTCCCGGCACGGCGCCGACGAGGAGCGCGTGCGCCGCCTGTCGCTGGTCGAAGAGGGGCCGGAGCGGCGCGTGCGCATGGCGCACCTGGCCATTGCGGCCTCGCGCAAGGTCAACGGCGTTTCGGCGCTGCACTCGCGGCTGATGACCGAGACGATCTTTGCCGACTTTGCCGCGCTGGCCCCGGGTAAGTTCGCCAATGTTACCAACGGCGTGACGCACCGTCGCTGGCTGGCGCAGGCCAACCCGGCACTGGCTGCGCTGATCGATGCGCATCTGGGTGATGACTGGCGCCGCGACCCCGCGCAGCTCGGTGCGCTGGCCGCGCGCGCAAAGGACGCGCTGCTGGTGCGCGAGGTTCGGCGCATCAAGCGCGACAACAAGCGGCGCCTTGCGGATACCATCCGCCAACGCACCGGCATCGCCGTGTCGCCCGATGCGCTGTTCGACGTGCAGGTCAAGCGCATTCACGAATACAAGCGCCAGCTGCTCAATGTGCTGCACGTCGTGGCGCGCTACCTGGCGATCGTCGACCACGGCGTTGCGCCGCGCGTGCCGCGCGTCGTGGTCCTTGCCGGCAAGGCGGCCTCGGCCTACCGCACCGCCAAGCTGATCATCCAGCTGATCCACGATGTTGCGCGCGAGCTCAACAGCAACGCGCGGGTCGGCGACAGGCTCAAGCTCGTGTTCCTGCCCGATTACGGCGTGTCGCTGGCCGAGAAGATCATGCCCGCGGCCGAGCTGTCCGAGCAGATTTCGACCGCCGGGACCGAGGCCTCCGGAACCGGCAACATGAAGCTCGCGCTCAATGGCGCGCTGACCATCGGCACCTGGGACGGCGCCAACATCGAAATGGCCGAGGCCATGGGTGTCGAGAACATGTTCGTGTTCGGCCTGCGCGCGCATGAGGTGGACAGCCTGCGCAAGCTCGGCTACGACCCGCGCCTGTACGCCGAGCAGGACCGCCGGCTTGCGCAGGCGCTCGAGGCGATCGGCAGCGGACGCTTCTCGCCCGGCGAGCCGCAGCGCTACCGTGCCCTGATCGATCACCTGCTGGGTGCAGACCCGTATTTCCTGCTGGCCGATTTCGCCGCTTACGCTGCAGCGCAGGACGCGGTCGATGCGCTCTACGGCGACGCCGACGCCTGGACAGCGCGGGCGATTCACAACATCGCTGCGATGGGCGCCTTTTCGGCCGACCGCGCGATCGCCGATTACCAGCGCCTGATCTGGCAGCCGGATTGAACGGGGACGCGGCCAATCGCACCCATGTCCGAGCCGATCCGTGAAGAGGGCATCGCGGCCTTGACCGGCGCGCGCCATGCCGATCCGTTTGCGCTGCTCGGCATGCATGCCGGCGCGCAGGGACGGCTGGAAATCCGCGCGTTCCTGCCGGGCGCACGCGTGGTGGAGGCCATCGATGCCACGACCGGAGCCTTGGCCGGCGAACTGGAACGCCACGGCAACACCGATTTTTTTTCCACGGCGATTGCGCGCCGGCGCAATGCCTTTGCGTATGAACTCGACATTACCTGGGAATCGGGCGTGCGCACGCGCACGGCTGATCCCTACGCCTTTGCGCCGCTGATCGCCGACGCGGACCTGCACTACCTCCACGAGGCTACGCATCGCCGGCCCTATCTGGTGCTGGGTGCGCATCCTCTTGAGCAACCATACGGCGCGGCGATGGTGCAGGGCGTGCGCTTCGCCGTTTGGGCGCCCAACGCCAGCCGGGTCAGCGTGGTGGGTGATTTCAACCAATGGGACGGGCGCCGACACCCGATGCGCAGCCGCGGCGCCTCGGGCGTCTGGGAATTGTTCGTGCCCCTGGTGCGCGTCGGCGATCGCTACAAGTTCGAGGTCCGCGACCGTGCCGGGCGGGTTCTTCCGCTCAAGGCCGACCCATGCGCCCGCGCGGCCGAATTGCGTCCGGGTTCGGCAAGCGTGGTGGCGCCGGCCTGGCGCGCCTGGGAATTTCCGGCCGAACGCGCGACGCGCAACCTGCGCGACCAGCCGGTGTCGATCTACGAGGTCCACCTGCCGTCCTGGCGGCGCTTTGGCGATGCCGGTTTCCCCGACTGGACGTCATTGGCCGCCACTTTGCCGCACTACGCGGCCGATCTGGGCTTCACCCATGTCGAACTGCTGCCGATCACCGAGCACCCGTTCGACGCTTCCTGGGGCTATCAGACGCTGGGACTGCACGCGCCCTCGGCCCGCTTCGGCGCGCCCGACGGCTTTGCCCAATTCGTCAAGGCCTGCCACGGGCGCGGCCTGGGTGTGCTGCTCGACTGGGTGCCCGCGCACTTTCCGGCAGATGCGCACGGCCTGGCACGCTTCGACGGCACGGCGCTGTACGAATACGAGGATCCGCGCGAAGGCTTTCACCGCGACTGGAACACGCTGATCTACAACTTCCGGCGCATCGAGGTGCGCAATTTCCTCATCGGCAGCGCGCTGTACTGGCTCGACACCTTTGGCGTCGACGGCTTGCGCGTCGATGCCGTCGCCTCGATGCTCTATCGCGATTACAGCCGGCCGGCCGGGGAGTGGATTCCCAACGAGCGCGGCGGGCGCGAAAACCTCGAGGCGATCAGCCTGCTGCAGCAGCTGAACACGCTCGTCGGACGCGATGCGCCGGGCGCCGTCTGCGTGGCCGAGGAATCGACGGCGTTTCCCGGCGTTTCTGCCCCGGTGCATGCCGGGGGACTGGGATTTCATTACAAGTGGAACATGGGCTGGATGAACGACACGCTGTCCTACATGCGCGAGAACCCGGTGCACCGGCGCTGGCATCATGACAAGATGACGTTCGGCCTGGTCTATGCGTTCAGCGAAAACTTCGTGTTGCCCATTTCCCACGATGAAGTCGTCCACGGCAAGGGCTCGATGCTCGGCAAGATGCCGGGAGATGCCTGGCAGCGTTTCGCCAACCTGCGCGCCTATTACGGCTTCATGTGGGGGCACCCTGGCAAGAAGCTCCTGTTCATGGGTCAGGAATTCGCGCAGGACCGCGAATGGAACCACGAGGCGCCGCTGCCCTGGCACCTGCTCGAGGACGCGCGCCATGCCGGGGTGCAGCGCTGGGTGCGCGCGCTCAATGCCCTGTATGCGGCAACGGGCGCGCTGCACCGCAAGGACTGCGAGGCCGACGGCTTTGCGTGGCTGGTGGCAGACGACCGCGACCAGTCGGTGTTCGCTTGGCTGCGCCGCGACGGGCTGGGCGGCGAGATCATCGTCGCGGTCAATTTCACGCCGGTGCCAAGGCACGGCTACCGCCTCGGTGTGCCGGGCGGCAGCTGGCGCGAGTGCCTCAACAGCGATGACGCCGGCTTCGGCGGCAGCGGCGTGGGCAATCCGCTGCCACTCGCCAGCGAACCGGTCGCCGCGCAAGGATTCGCGCGCTCCATCGTGCTGACGCTGCCGCCGCTGGCTGCGGTGTTTCTCGAGCCACTGACCAAGGCCGCGCCATGAACCTCCCGCAACGCCTTGAATCCGGCTTCCACGCCCCGTTCGGTGCGACCTTGCGCGACGGCGGGGTGAATTTTTCCGTCTACTCGGCCCACGCCACGCGCATCGAATTGTGCGTTTTCGAATCCAGCGGCTGCAGGGAAATCCGCCGCTATGAACTGGACGGCCCGGTGCTCGGCGTGTTCTCGGGTTTCCTGCCCGGGGTCGCTTCCGGTCTGGTGTACGGCTATCGCGCGCACGGCCCCTACCGGCCGGAGGAGGGCCACCGATTCAACCCCCACAAGCTGCTGCTGGATCCCTACGCGCGTGAAATCGCCGGGCAGTTCGGTTGGCGCGCCGAGCACCACGGCTACGTGCTCGGCCATCCGGATGGCGCGCGCTCGTTCGACGCGCGCGACAATGCAGCGCAGGCCCTGAAAGCCGTCGTCGGTCCGGCGCAAGCGCATTCGCATGTGCGGGCTGCCCGCCCACGCACGCGCGGCGAGGACCTGGTGCTCTACGAGGTGCACGTCAAGGGATTCTCGCGCCGGCACCCGGGCATTCCGGAGCCGCTCCAGGGCACCTACGCGGGCCTTGCGCACCCGGCCGCAATCGAGCATTTCCGGTCGCTGGGCGTGACCACATTGTCGCTGCTGCCGGTGCACTACGCGCTCGACGAACCGGCACTGGCCGAGCGCGGCATGCGCAACTACTGGGGATACAACAGCCTCGGCTTCTTCTGCGCCAATCCGCGCTGGGCCCGCGCCGGCAGCGACACGCGCGCGGCCAACGCCGAGTTTCGCGCCATGACCGAGGCCCTGCACGCGGCAGGGCTGGAAGTGGTGATCGACGTGGTCTACAACCACACGCCCGAAGGCAACGAATACGGCCCGACATTGAGCTTTCGCGGCCTTGACCACGCGACCTGGTACCGGCTCGACCCGGGTGACAGGAGCCGTTGCGAAAACCTCACCGGCTGCGGCAATACGCTCAACGTCGCGCACCCGGTCGTTGCCCAGTTCGTGCTCGACTCCCTGCGCCATTGGGTCGTCGAGATGGGCGTCGACGGATTCCGCTTCGACCTGGCGCCGGTGCTCGGCCGCACCGCGCACGGCTTCGACCCCGCCGCGCCGTTCTTCACGGCCATGGCGCAGGACCCGGTGCTGTCGACTGTGCACCGGATTGCCGAGCCCTGGGATGCCGGCATTGACGGCTACCAGCTGGGCCGCTTTCCCGGCCGCTTCCTCGAATGGAACGACCGGTACCGCGACGCCGTTCGCGGCTACTGGCTGCGCACGGGCAGCACCAGCGGGCGCGGCGAATTTGCGCGCCGCATCACCGCCTCGAGCGACGTGTTTCACCACGGCGGGCGCGCGCCCTGGGCATCGGTCAACTTCGTGGCCGTGCACGACGGCTACACGCTGGCCGATGTCACGCGCTACGAGGCCAAGCACAACGAGGCCAACGGCGAGGGCAATCGCGACGGGCGCGACCACGAGCTGGCCTGCAATTTCGGCGTCGAGGGTTCCGCGGCCGAAGCCGGCATCGTGCAGTTGCGCACCCGCGCGCAGCGCGCGATGCTCGCCACGCTGCTGTTGTCGCAGGGCACGCCGATGCTCGCCGCCGGGGACGAAATCGGCAAGACCCAGCTGGGCAACAACAACGCCTATTGCCAGGACAACGAAACGAGCTGGCTCGACTGGGCAGGCGCCGATGGCGCGCTGCTGGCGTTCGTGCAGCGCGTCATCGCCGTGCGCAAGGCCGAGCCGCTGTTGCGCAGCGGGAGGTGGTTGCAGGCGCATGGCGGCGGCGCGACCGCGCCAACCGTGAGCTGGCGCCTGCCCGAGGGCGGATTGATGCAGCATCACGATTGGCACGCGTCGGGGCAGGGCGCGTTTGCCTGCTGCCTTGCCGCGGCCGGGCAGGCTGAACTGCGCCTGCTGTTCAATCCGGACGACTCCCCCGTGACCTTTCATTGCCAGGGCTCCTGGCGCGTTTTGCTCGACTCGGCGCAGGAAGCACCTGCGGCGGTGGCGCGCGTGCGTGACCTGGCCGTCGTCGCGGCCGGTGCGCTGGCCGTTCTCCAATCAACCGTCGAAGACCCCCATGTCCGTACTGAATGAACGTACCTCGGGCGTGCTGCTGCACGTCACCTCGCTCCCCGGCCCGCACGGCATCGGCGATTTCGGCCCGGCCGCGCGCCATTTCGTCGACTGGCTCGCCTCTGCCGGCCAGCGCATCTGGCAATGGCTGCCCACAACGCCCATCGGCCCAGCCGACTCGCCGTATCAAAGCGTATCCGCCTTTGCGGGCAGCCCCTTGATGGTCGCGTTGCAGCCGTTGGTGGAGGCCGGGTGGCTGGATCGCATTGAATTGCCTGATGGCGGATTCGAAGCGCAACGCGCCGACTTTGCGCGCGCGGCCCCGTGGCGCATGGGCGAACTGCGCCGGGCATTGGCAGGCTTTCGCGCGGGCGCCGCGGCCGCTGACCGCGAAGCCTTTGCCGCGTGGTGCGACCGGCAACAACAGTGGCTCGACGACTACGCACTGTACATGGCCGTCAAGATGTCGGAAGGCCAGCGCGCGTGGTGGGACTGGCCGGTGGGGGTGAAACGGCGCGAACCGGCAGCGATGGACACCGCGCGCAAGACGCACGCGGAGGCCATCGACTTCTGGCGTTTCGTGCAATGGAATTTCGCCACGCAATGCAGTGCGCTCAAGGCCTACGCGCATCAACGCAGCGTGTCCATCATTGGCGACCTGCCGATCTTTGTGGCGCATGACAGCGCCGACTGCTGGGCACGGCCGGACCTTTATTTTCTTGATGACGACTTCCAGACCACGGTCGTTGCCGGTGTGCCGCCGGACGATTTGGGGCCGCTCGGACAACGCTGGGGCAATCCGCTCTACCGCTGGGACCGCATGGCGGCGGAGAACTACGCGTGGTGGGCTGCGCGGGTCAAGCATGCCTTGACGCAGGTCGATGTGATCCGCATCGATCATTTTCGGGGCTTCGCAGGCTACTGGGAAATCCCGGCTTCCTCGCCGACGGCCAAGGAAGGGCAGTGGTTGCCCGGGCCGGGCATTGCGCTCTTCGATGCCATCAAGGCCGCACTGGGTGAGTTGCCGATCATCGCCGAGGACCTGGGACTCATCACCCCGGATGTCATCGCGCTTCGTGAAGCCACCGGGTTCCCCGGAATGAAGATCGTGCAGTTTGCTTTCGGTGGCGACGGCGGTCATGAATTTCTGCCGCACAATTTTTCAGCCAACGTGGTGGCATATACCGGAACTCACGACAACGACACGGCCGTGGGCTGGTGGAGCAACGCACCCGAGCGCGAGCGGCGATTTGCAGCTGCGTACCTGGGTGCCACGGACAACGATGTGCACTGGCCGATGATGCGCGCGACTGCCAATTCGCCGGCGCGCACCGTGGTCTTCCCGATGCAGGATATCCTCGGCTTGTCCTCCAAAGATCGCATGAACACGCCGGGAACCTGCGAGAACAACTGGCAATGGCGATTCACCTGGGAACAGGTCGGCGAGGACATCGGCAAGCGGCTGGCTGCATTGACGGCGGTGAGTGGACGCGGCCCGATCCGCCTGCTCGACCCGGACCCGGGCCAGGCATGAGCCCGCGGTTGCCGGTCCGGGCCACGCGCTTTTTGGCTGCATCGATCGCGCTCGGGCTGGCAAACGCCTCGTTCGGCGCGCCGGCCGCCGGCGCGACGGCGGTATATGCGGATTGCCGGATCGAGCATTCCCGCGTTTTGCAG
The DNA here is from genome assembly GCA_036275435.1 of Usitatibacteraceae bacterium. Classification (GTDB taxonomy): domain Bacteria; phylum Pseudomonadota; class Gammaproteobacteria; order Burkholderiales; family Usitatibacteraceae; genus UKL13-2. Next base: position 14,030 of record DASUDU010000151.1, read on the forward strand.
GCCGCAACGACGGGCCCGGCCTTGAATGCCGAGGCCGTCTGGATCGACGCAACGCGCATCCGCTGGCCCGCGGCCGGTCCAGGGAGAACGTTCCGGCTGCTCGAAGCCGACGATATCGAGTCCGACCCTTCGCCCGGATCCACGCTGGCCGGTGCGCGCGTGCTGGAACTGCTGCCGGCATCATCCAGGCTTGACGCGCTGACCACACGGGCCATCGCCTATCTGGGTGCCGGCGTCGACCTCGAATTGCGGGACGTGGATCGCGCGCGGCTGCGCGAGTTGCACAAGCGGCGAGTCGTGCTCGTCGAACTCGACAATGCGCAGCGCGTTGTGCGCGCCACGCGCGTGCAGGCCGCACGCGCGCTCGATGCGCTCTTTGCGGAGTCGGCGTCGCGGACGGTACTGGGCTTTTCGCGCGAAGGTGGCCTCACCCATTTCCGGCTGTGGGCACCGACGGCGCGTCGCGTCGCGCTGTGCCTGTATCCGTCCGGCACGGCTGACGCGGTGCAGGATGTGCAAATGGTCGAGGAGCCGGCCAGCGGGGTTTGGCAGGCCGCACTCCCGGTCGGCCCGGCGTCGCGCTATTACGCCTACCTCGTCGATGTCTGGGTTCCCGGCGTGGGACTGGTGCGCAATCGCGTCACGGACCCGTACTCGATCAGCCTTTCGGCCAATTCCCGGCGAAGCCTCGTCGCGACGCTCGAGGATCCCGAACTGATGCCGGCAGGCTGGAGCCGGCAGGCACGCCGCCCGGCGCTGGCCTCGCAAACCGACCTGGTTGCCTACGAATTGCACCTGCGCGATTTTTCGATGGGCGATGCCAGCGTGCCCGCGGCGCATCGCGGCAAGTACCTTGCCTTCACGCATGCGACCTCGAACGGCATGCGCCACCTGAAGATGCTTGCACGCGCCGGCGTGACCGACGTGCACCTGCTGCCGGTGTTCGACATCGCCTCCATCGATGAGAGCCAATGCACAACGCCGGTGATTCGCGGCGGCGCGGCGGACACGGCGCAGCGCGAGACCGTCGCGCGCAGCAAGGCCGGCGATTGCTACAACTGGGGCTACGACCCGTTTCACTACACCGCGCCGGAAGGCAGCTACGCGACCAAGCCGGACGATGGCCCCGCACGGGTGCGCGAGTTTCGCCAGATGGTGATGGCCCTGAACCGGGCGGGTTTGCGCGTCGGCATGGACGTGGTCTACAACCACACCGCGGCGTCCGGCCAAGCCGAAAAATCGGTGCTTGACCGCATCGTGCCCGGCTACTACCACCGCCTGAACGCCAAGGGCCAGGTGGAGATGTCGACCTGCTGCGACAACACGGCCACCGAGCATCGCATGATGGAAAAGCTGATGAGCGACTCGGTGCTGGCGTGGGCGCGGCACTACCGCATCGATTCCTTCCGCTTCGATCTCATGGGCCACCAGCCGCGCTCGGCGATGGAGCGGCTGCGCGACCGCCTGCAACGCGAACTGGAGCGCGACATCCCGTTGATCGGCGAGGGCTGGAATTTCGGTGAAATCGCCGACGGCAGGCGCTTCATCCAGGCTTCCCAATTGTCCTTGCCCGGCACGGGCATCGCCACGTTCAGCGACCGCGCGCGCGATGCGGCCCGCGGCGGCGGGCACGCGGATTCCGGCGCCAACCTGATCGCCTTGCAGGGTTTCCTCAACGGCCTCGCGCAAGACCCGAACGCGATGAACGCCGGGCGCGACCAGCGCGAGGCGTTGCTCAAATCGAGCGACCTGCTGCGCGTGGGATTGCTCGGATCCATCGCCGACTTGCCTTTGACCGACCATCGCGGCGAGCGGAAGCTGCTCTCCGCCTTCGACTACAATGGCCGGCCTGCAGGCTATGTCGCCGAGCCCGGTGAAGTGGTGAACTATGTCGAGAACCACGACAACCAGACGCTGTTCGACATCAACGCGCTGCGGCTGCCGCGCGCGACCTCGCGCGAGGACCGCGCCCGCATGCAGGTGCTTGGCGGCGCGCTAACCGCGTTCAGCCAAGGCGTGGCGTACCTGCACGCGGGCATCGAAATTCTCAGGAGCAAGTCGCTCGACCGCAACAGCTTCGATTCGGGCGACCATTTCAACCGCATCGACTGGACCTACCGGGGCAACAACTTCGCGCAAGGCCTGCCGCCTGCGGAGGGCGAGGCGGCGCGCGATGATCCGCTCCTGGCCGAGGCATTGAACGACCCACGCATCCTGCCGACCGGAACAGAAATTCGCTGGACGCGCGATGCCTTCCTCGATTTGTTGCGCATTCGCGCCAGTTCCACGTTGTTCCGCCTGCGCAGCGCCAAAGACATCGAACAGCGCGTGACGATGCTCAACACCGGGCCCGACCAGGTTCCCGGGTTGCTGGCCGCGCACATCGACGGTGCGGGTTATCCCGGCGCGGGATATTCCGGGCTGGCGTACTTCATCAACGCCGCGCCCCACGCCGTGCAGGTGAAACTGCCGCGCGCTGGCGCCGGCCGCTTTGTGCTCCACCCGTTGCTACTTCGTGCCGGCGCGGCCGACGCACGGGTGCGCAAACTGGCGCGCTTCGATGCGCCGACCGGCGTGTTTGACATTCCGGCGCGCAGCGCCGCGGTGTTCGTGCAGCGCTGAAGTCGCTGTGCGCCATGGGGTAAAGCCGGGATCCGGCGTGGGTTTCCAGACGAAAAGGCCTGGAACGCCGCGCCAGTCAAGGACTTTTCGCTGCCGATCCGCTTACCGCGCAGGCAGCGACCGCGCCGCGTGCTGCGCCAGTCCCATCAAGCCCGGATATGGCGCCGTGATCACGCCAGTGGCGATGGCGGCCAGGTAATCCCGATAGCGGCCCTTGTCCTCGAAGTGCTCGCGAAACGACGAGCCCGCGAAGAAATCACCCCATTGGGGGACGATGCCGCCGGCGATGAACACGCCGCCTTGCGCGCCCAGGGTCAGCGCAAGGTTGCCGGCGATGGAGCCGAGGAAGCCGCAAAACGTATCCAGTGTCCTGGCCGCAAGGGGATCGGAGCCGGAAGCACCGCGCGCGCCGATTTCGGCCGCGCCGATGTCCTCGGCGGCGAGGCCTTCAACGCGCGCCACCGCACGATAGAGCGTCGGCAGGCCAAGACCCGAGACCAGGCCCTCGGCCGACACATGGGCAATTTCGTGCCGTGCTGCGGCGATGACCGCGTGCTGGTAGCGCGTGGCCGACGGGATCGACGTGTGCCCCCCTTCGCCGCAAATCGTCTGCCAGTTGCCCGGCTGGCCGCGGACCGGCTGGATGCCTGCCATGCCCAGCCCGGTCCCGGGCCCAAGCACCGCCAGCGGCAATGCCGGGTTGAACGCCGCCGTGCCGACAATCTGGTAATCCCGCGCGGTCAGGAACGGCAGCACCAGCGCAATCGCCTCAAAGTCGTTGAATACCTCGACCGTGCCGGCGCCTACGCTCGCGCCGAAGGCATCGGCCTCGAATATCCACTGGCTGTTGGTCAGCTTGATCGGCCCGCGGGCGACGACGCTGGCGATCGCCACAGCCGCATGCGCCACTTGCGGCACACCGGCCTCGGACAGGTAGCGGTGCGCCGCATCCACGGGTGAAGCGAAATCGCCGCAGCGGTAGGCGCGAATCTCCTGAATGATTTCGCCCGCCGCCGCGACCCAGCCGAAGCGCACATGCGTTCCGCCGATGTCGACAACCAGCAAGGGAAAGGCGGGGGATGAATTGCGCAACACCGGGTTTCCTCGACGACCCGGGTTGGGCCGACCAAAAGTAGCAAAACTACAGCAATTGTAATGAAATGGCGCCCTGATTTCCAGCAGAAAATGGCGACTTTCTTGGAGGAATTGGGGCAGCGTGGTACGCACGCTGTAGCGAGACTACAGCAAAGGGGGGCTATGGAAGTCCGCCGGGCAGCCCGGCCTCGTAGATCGCAAACCATTGCTCCCGCGACAAGCTGAGGTCGACCGAGCGGGCCTGCTCCGCCAGGCGATCGAGTCGGCTGGTGCCGAGGATCGGGATCGGCCGGCTCGGATGCTGCATCAACCAGGCGAGCGCGACCACGTCGGCGCTCGATCCGGTTTCCCGGGCTGCGGCCATCAGGGCATCGCGCACTGGCGAAGGGTTCGAAATCCGTCCTCCTCCGAGCGGAGACCAGGCCATCGGCCGCATGCCGGTTTGCAGGCATTGGTCGATGACGGCGTCGCGCATCAAGTCGTGCTTCCAGGCGGAAAGTTCGACCTGATTGGTGGCGATCGCCAGGTCCAGCCGGCTTTGCAGAGCAGCCAGCTGCGTCGCGCCATGGTTTGAAACGCCGAAATGGCGGATTTTGCCAGCCCTGTGCAAATCGGACACAGCTTCGGCCAGGGCGCCGGCATCCAGCAGCGGGTCGGGCCGGTGGATCAACAGCAGGTCGAGGTAATCCGTGCCCAGGCGTACTAGGCTGTTCTCGACGCAGGCCCGCAGGTGCGCCGCGCTGGTGTCGTAGGTCTTGCGCTGCGCGACAGGGACCGGCGCGCCGGGTGACGTTCCGGGCAGGCGGATCCCGCACTTGCTGACCAGCGTCATGCGCGCGCGCCGCGCCGGGGAGGCGCGAATGACCTCGCCAAACAAGGCCTCGCAGGTCATGTCCCCGTAGATGTCGGCGTGGTCGAAGGTCGTGATGTCGAGTTCCAGGCAGGCATCGACCCAGCGATGGCGGTCGGCGGCCGACCACTCGTGCATGCGCCAGCATCCGGCGGCCAGCGGGGGGACGGGGAGCCCTCCCGCGTACAGATTCGATCGTTGCAACGCCAGACTCGCCTCGTGGAATTTCAGCGGGCATTGTAGTTAAACTACGGCAGACTTGTGTAGCAGTGTGTCGTCTGGTTGAAAGGGGTTCGCATGGCCTATGGGGATGGCGCCCGGCTGCTCGCTGACGTGGGCAGCATGTATGTCCGATTTGCGCTCGAAACGGCGCGCGGCGAGTTGACGCGCCAGTCGATGGTGCGCTGCGCCGACTACCCGGACTTCGGCGGGGCGTTGCGCGGCTACATGAACACCGTGGCGGACGCCGGCGTGCGCCACGCCGCCGTCGCCGTGGCCAACCCGGTCGAGGGCGACCGCGTGCGAATGACCAACTACCACTGGCAGTTCTCGATCGAGCAGACGCGGCAGGACGTCGGGCTCGACACGCTCGTCGTGGTCAATGATTTCACCGCGCTGGCCGCAGGCCTGCCGCACCTTCCCGCGAGCGAATTGCGCAAGGTCGGCGGCGGCAGCGCGCGCGAACACAGCGTGATCGGCCTGCTCGGCGCCGGCACCGGACTGGGCGTGTCGGCGCTGATCCCGGCTGACGACGGCTGGATTTCGCTGGGCACCGAGGGCGGCCACGTCAGCTTCGCGCCCAGCGATGCGCGCGAGGCCGCCATCCTCGAATTCGCGCGTGGCCAGTACCCGCACGTGTCGAACGAGCGGTTGCTCTCCGCCAGCGGCATCGAGCTTATCTATCGCGCGCTCGGGCACCTGGCGAAAAAGCCTGTCGAGCCGCTCACCGCGCCGGAGATCACCGCGCGCGGGCTGGCCGGGAAGTCGAAGCCATGTGCCGAGACACTGGAAGTGTTCTGCGGCATGATGGGCACGGCCGCGGCCAACCTCGCCGTCACGCTTGGTGCCTTTGGCGGCGTCTACGTCGGCGGCTCGATCGTGCCGCGCCTGGGGTCGTACTTCGACGCGTCGCCGTTCCGTGCCCGCTTCGAGGCCAAGGGCCGCTTCAGCGCCTACGTGGCGCAGATCCCGACGATCGTGATTACGGCCGAGAACGCCACCTTCACCGGGCTCGCGGCGGTGCTTGACGCGCAGCTCAAGCGCCGCAGCCAGGGCAGTTCGGTGCTCGATCGCATCCACCAGGCGCAGGCCGACCTGTCGCCGGCCGAGCGCCGCGTCGCGGACCTGGTGTTGGCACGGCCGCGCTCGATCCTCAACGACCCGATCAGCGAAATCGCCAAGGCCGCCGATGTCAGCCAGCCGACCGTTGTGCGCTTCTGCCGCTCGCTCGGCTGCGATGGCCTGTCGGACTTCAAGCTGCGTCTGGCGTCGAGCCTGACCGGCACCATCCCGGTGACCCATACCAAAGTCACCGGCGAGGATTCGGCGGTCGAGCTGGGCGACAAGGTGCTCGGCAACACCGCCAGCGCGATCCTGCAGACGCGCGACCTGCTCAATCGCACCGCCATCGAGCACGCCATCGAGGCCCTGCTGGCGGCGCGGCGCATCGAGTTCTTCGCCGTCGGCAACTATGGCATCGTCGCCGAGGATGCGCAGTACAAGTTCCTGCGCTTCGGTCTGCCGGCCAACGCGCGCACCGACCCGCGCCTGCAGTTGCTGGCCGCGGAACAGTTGGGCGCCGACGATGTCGTGGTGGCGGTATCCTCGACCGGGCGCATCGCCGAGCTCAATGCGGCAATCGATGCCGCGCTGGAACGCGGCGCCACCGTGATCGCCATCACTGCGAGCCAGTCGCCGCTGGCCAAGCGCGCGACGATGACCATCGCCATCGACCACACCGAGGACGTAACCACGCAAGTGCCGATGATCAGTCGCATCCTCTATCTGCTGGTGATCGACATCCTGGCGGTCGGCGTGGCGATGCACACCGGGGCCGGCGCCGTGCCGTCGCCGGCCGAGCCGGCCATCCCCGAGGACGCCAAGCTGCGCGCGAAGCGGCTCGCCCGCATGGTTTCGCACAGCCGCGAATAGCAGGCCGGCCCGCGCCCCTGCCCGAACAATCCGCGAGGACCCCACCATGATCGATCCTGCCAAGGACGCCCAGCTGACCGAGGAAATCCAGCGCCTCGGACGCCACCTGGGCGACGTGATCCGCGCGGTCAACGGCGACCCGGTGTTCGAGACCGTCGAGCGCATCCGCCAGACCGCGGTGGCCTTCCGCAAGGCCGACGGCGCGGGCGCCGGCCACGCCCAGGAAGTCAAGCGCGCGCTCGAGCACGAACTCGACAACCTGCCCATCGAGCGGACGCTGTCGGTGGTCCGCGCGTTCAGCTACTTTTCGCTGCTGGTCAACATCGCCGAGGACCGCCAGCAAAACCGCCGCCGCCGCGCCCACCGGCTTGCCGGCTCGGCGCCGCAAGTCGGCAGCATCGCGCACGCGCTCGGGGAACTGTCCGGCCGCGGCGTTTCCGGCGCGGCCATCGCCGCCTGGCTGGGTGAGGCGGTGATCAGCCCGGTGCTGACGGCGCACCCGACCGAGGTGCAGCGCAAAAGCGTGCTCGACTGCGAGCATGGCATCGCCCGCCAGCTCGCGCTGCTGGAAAATCCGAACCTGCTTCCCGAGGAGCGCACCGCCATCGAGGCGTCGCTGCACCGTTCGATCCTGCAGTTGTGGCAGACGGCGATGCTGCGCCTGTCGCGGCTGCGGGTCATCGACGAGATCGACAACGGCCTCGGCTTCTTCCGCTCGACGTTCCTTCCCGAGCTGCCGCGCCTTTACCTTGACCTGGAGCACGCGCTGGGGGTTGCGCGCATCCCGCCGTTCCTGCGCATGGGCTCGTGGATCGGCGGCGACCGCGACGGCAACCCGTTCGTCACCGCCGAGGCGCTGGAGACGGCGTTTCGCCGGCAGGCCGTCGCCGCGTTCGAGCATTACCTGTTCGAGGTGCACCGGCTGGGAGCCGAGTTGTCGATGTCGAGCCGGCTGGTGCGGCCGAGCGGCGCATTGCTGGAACTGGCCGGCGCGTCCGGCGACGCTTCGCTGCATCGCCAGGACGAGCCGTACCGCCAGGCCCTGATCGGCATCTATGCGCGGCTCGCCGCGACCTTGCACGCGCTTACCGGCGCCGAGCCGGTGCGCAAGCCGGAGGTGAGTCTTGCGCCGTACCGGCATCCGCGCGAGTTTCGCGCCGACCTCGATACCATCGCCGCTTCGCTGGCCACGCACGCGGCGGCGCCGCTGGCCGCGGGCCGCCTCGATCCGCTGCGTTATGCGGTCGACGCTTTCGGCTTCCACCTCGCGGCGATCGACCTGCGGCAGAACTCGGACGTGCACGAGGTGGTGGTCGCTGAGCTGTTCGCGCGCGCGGCGGTGCATCCGGATTACCTCGGGCTGGACGAGGCGTCGCGCGTCGCGCTGCTGGCCGCCGAGCTGGCCAACCCGCGGGCGCTGTTCGTGGCCGCCCAGAGCTACGGCGAAACCACACTGTCGGAACTGGCGATCTTCAAAAGCGCCGCGGTCCTCAACGCGCGCTTCGGCGACGGCGCCATTCCGCACGCCATCATCTCCAAGGCGCAATCGGTGAGCGACCTGCTGGAAGTGGCGCTGCTGCTCAAGGAGACCGGCTCGCTGCCGCTGCGCGAAGGCCGCCCGGCGCCGGTGATCGCCATCGTGCCCCTGTTCGAAACCATCACCGACCTGCGCGGCAGCATCGAGGTCATGCGCGCGGCCTTCGCGCTTCCGGCCTATCGCGCATGGGTGGATGCGCAGGGCGGATTGCAGGAGATCATGCTCGGCTATTCGGACAGCAACAAGGACGGCGGCTTCCTGACTTCGGGCTGGGAGCTTTACCAGGCCGAGGTCGGCCTGTCCGAGGTCTTCCGCCGCCACGGCGTGCGGCTGCGCCT
>DASUDU010000152.1:0-3854 GCA_036275435.1 Usitatibacteraceae bacterium
CCGCTGGCGCTGTTGCGCGACTCGATCCGGCAGCGACGCATCATTGAGGTTGTGCAGGACGGCCGATGGCTGTTGGTGATCCCGCTGGATTACCGCGGGCGCCTGGCCGGGGTTCTGGCGGCCAGCCACAGGGACTCCAGCGACCGCCCCGGCATCGACTCGAACCTGCTGCAAAACCTTGCGGTGCACATCGGACTGGCGCTGGAAAATGCGCTCAATTTCACCTATTCGATCACCGACGGCTTGACCGGACTGGCCAACAAACGCTACGGCCTGACCCGCCTGGACGAAGCGCTGTACCTGGCCAAGCGCCAGGGCTCGCCGCTGGCCCTGATGATGCTCGACATCGACTACTTCAAGAAGGTCAACGACAACCATGGACACCAGGCCGGGGACCGTGTGCTGCGCGAGGTTGCGCGCCGCATCCGCACATTGAACCGCAAGAGCGACATCGCCGTGCGCTACGGCGGCGAGGAGTTCATGCTGATCCTGCCGCACACCGCAGCGGAAACCCTGGACATGCTCGGCGAGCGATTCCGCGCCGCCGTCGCAGCCAAGCCGGTCCCGCTCGACGACGCGGGCAACACGCTGGCGGTGACCATGAGCATCGGCGCCGCCCGTTTCGACCCGCAGACGGACAGCGCGGAGAGCCTGATCGAGCGGGCCGACAAGGCGCTTTACGCCTCGAAGGCCGGCGGGCGCAACCGGGTCACGCTCGCTCTCTGAGGCAACCGGACGCGGCGCTCAGCGCCGGACGCGCCCCGGCTTCGGTGCCTTCAACAGTTCCTTCGGGAAATCGCGAAAGCCGCGTGCCAGCCCATGCAGGAACGCGGTCATCGCCGACGTGCGCCGCCAGACCATGGCAATGCGCCGGTGCGGCTCGGGCGCCACGAACGGCACCAGACACAGGTTCGGTGAAACCGGGGCGGGCGGGTGCACCGCCAGCGCGGGCAGCAGCGTCGCGCCGCCATTGGCGCTGACCATGTGGCGCAGTGTTTCGAGGCTCGTGGCGCGAAAGCCGGTGCGCTCGGTCGCACCTGCCCTGTGGCACAGTTCGAGCGCCTGGTCGCGAAGGCAATGCCCCTCGTCGAGCAGCAGCAGCGGCTGGTCATCGAGGTCGCCCAGGCTGATCTGCCGGGCCTTGGCCAGCGGATGCCGGTTCGTGGCGGCGAAGACAAACGCCTCCTCGAACAGGAACTCGGCATGCAACTGCTCATCGTGGATCGGCAGGGCGAGGATGGCCGCGTCCAGTTCACCGCTGCCGACCTTGCGCAGCAGGACTTCGGTCTTTTCCTCGACGAGCACCAGTTCCAGCCGCGGATAGCGGGCCACGATGCCCGGCACCACATGCGGCAGGAGGTAGGGGCCGAGCGTCGGGAAGATGCCCAGGCGCACCGTGCCGGACTCGGGATCCTTGAAGCGTCGCGCGATCGACTTGATCGCGTCCACCTCGCGCAGGATGTCTCGGGCACGTTCGGCGATTTTTTCGCCGAACTCGGTCAGCAGGATATTGCGCGGGCTGCGCTCGACCAGCGGAAGGCCCAGCTCCGCCTCCAGCTTTTTCAATTGCGTCGACAAGGTCGGCTGCGAGACGAAGCTGGCCTCGGCAGCCTTGCCGAAATGGCGGTGGTCGGCAAGCGCCACCAGGTAGCGAAGATCGCGCAGGTTCATGTCCGGCCCTGTTGCGGCGATTCCGTGCCCGGAATCTGATTGATAGAACCAATTGAAGTGATGTTAACAATCAATTGGCTCAATTGGAAGGGGTGCCGCACAATTCACCCAGTCAATCAAACAGTCGTTTTCCATTCACAAACAAAGGAGCTCTACCATGTTGACCGTCGGCGACGCATTCCCCGCATTCAACCTCAAGGCCACCGTGACCAGCAACCTGGCCAACGCGTTCGCGCCAATCCAGAACGACACCTACGCCGGCAAGTGGCTGTGCGTGTTCTTCTACCCCAAGGACTTCACGTTCGTCTGCCCGACCGAGATCGTCGCCTTTGCCCAGATGAACCAGGCCTTTGCCGACCGCGACTGCCAGATCCTCGCCGCCTCGGTCGATTCCGAGTTCGTCCACCTGGCCTGGCGCAAGGACCACGCGGACCTCAACAACCTGCCGTTTCCGATGCTGGCCGACATCAAGCGCGAGCTGTCCTCGGCATTGGGCATCCTCGACCGCGAGGAAGGGGTCTCCCAGCGCGCCACCTTCTTGGTCGACCCGAACGGCATCATCCGCTTTGCCATGGTCACCGACCTGAACGTCGGCCGCAACCCGGCCGAGGTGCTGCGCGTGCTCGACGCCCTGCAGACGGACGAACTGTGCCCGTGCAACTGGAAGCAGGGCGAGGACACCCTGAAACTGGCGGCCTGAAGGCGATGACCATGCAAGACATCCAATCGATGATCCCCGATTACGCCAAGGACCTGCGCCTGAATCTCGAAGCCGTTCTGGGTGAGGCCGGTGCGCCCGGCCTCAGTGCGCGCCAGATCGCCATCGTGTCGCTGGCCTCGGCAATCGCCGCGCGGCACGAACCGTTGACCGCGGCCGTCGCGGCGCGCGCTGCCGAAGTGCTTGACGCGCGCGCCCTCGACGGCGCGAAGACGGCAGCGGCGATCATGGCGATGAACAACGTCTACTACCGCTTCACGCACCTGGTCGGCAATGCCGAGTACGCGGCGCTGCCGGCGCGGCTGCGCATGAATGGCATGGCCAATCCGGGAATCGACCGCGTGGACTTCGAGCTCGCATCGCTGGCCGTCTCGGCCATCAACGGCTGCGGATTGTGCATCGAGTCCCACGAAAAGACGCTGCGCCAGCACGGCATCACCATGCAGTCCATCCAGTCGGCGGTGCGCATCGGCGCGGTGCTCGCCGCGGTTGCGACGACGCTGGAACAGGCAGCGGCCGCGCGCGTCGAGGCGCTGCCCGCGGCGGCCTGATGGCGCGACTGCAGCAAGGAAAACGGATTGCCCGCGCGCCGCAGCCTAGCGGCGGGCAATCAGGTTGATCGCGCCTTCAAGGTCGGTGGCATCGACAACAGCAGGGTGTTCGAAGGCGCGACACTCCACAACCTTGCAGTGGTGATACATCTGGCGCAATTTCGCCTCGGCGTGCGGCTGGTCGATACCCTGGATCACCAGATGGTCGACCATCAGCCCGCCGCGCGTCTGGATGCGAAAGCCGAATTTCTGCAGGGCGCCCATGCGCTCAAGCCGCCAGGGCCAGGAAATCGCTGGCGCGCAGTTCTTCGTGCAGCGCCTGGTAGTCGCGCGCGCCGCGGCTTCCCGGCGCATGCTCGAACACGTCCTTTTCGGCAAACGGGCTCTCGGCCAGGGAGACCGATTCGGCGATGCGCGTCTGGCAGACCTCGGCTCCGAATCGCTGGCGGAAACGCCGGTCGATCTCCCACGACATGTTGCGCCGCGCATCAAAGCGGGTGATCACGTAACGGCGCTCGATGCGCCGGCCCAGGACGGGTCCCAAGGCATCGAGGGCCCTTTCGACTTGCAGCGCGCCTTTGACCGCGAGGTAGTCGGCCGACACCGGAACCAGCACCTTGTCGGCGGCAAAGATCGCCGACAGCGACAGCACACCCAGAAGCGGACAACAGTCGATGATCACCGGGCGGACACCGTTCAGGTTCTCGCGCGCCAGCGCCGCCTTGAGCCGCATCAACACGTTCGGCCCCTTGCCGAACTGCGTATCAACCTTCGCCAGTTCCAGGTGCGAAGCGATCAGGTTCCAATCGCGCCCGGTGGGCCGAATCAGGTCGGCCAGCGGACGGTTGTCGCGAAAGAAGCCATAGAGGCTGTCCGTCGCCTGGCTCAACGTCACGCCGCTCAGGGACGACAGA
>DASUDU010000153.1:0-4657 GCA_036275435.1 Usitatibacteraceae bacterium
TCCTCGAACTGGTGCATCGCATCGATCGCGAGACCTCCGGCGTGCTGCTGGTGGCCAAGCGGCGCAGCGCGCTGACCGCCCTGCACGCAGCCTTGCGCCGCGAGCAGGGCAGCATCGAGAAGCACTACCTGGCGCTGGTCAACGGCAATTGGCCGCACGAGCGCCAGCACATCCGCACGCGGCTGAGCAAGTTCGTCACCGCGTCCGGCGAGCGCCGGGTGAGCGCCGACGAGGAGGACGGCGCCGAGTCGCACACCATCGTCACGCGCCTGGAGGCGCTGCCCGGCGCGACGCTGCTCGACTGCGAGATCCGCACCGGGCGCACCCACCAGATCCGCGTGCACCTGGCGTCGAAGGGCTTTGCCATTGCCGGAGACGACAAGTACGGTGATTTCGCGCTCAACAAGCGCATCGCGGCGCGCGCCCACGGCGGGTTGAAACGCATGTTCCTGCACGCCAGGTCGCTGGCCTTCGCGCACCCGATCAGCGGCGCGCCGTGCCGGATCGAAGCGCCGCTGCCGGCCGACCTCGCGCGCTACCTCGACCATCTGCGAAAATTGCCCGCATGATGGCCCGCTTCGATCTGGTGGTGTTCGACTGGGACGGCACGCTGATGGATTCGACCGCGCTGATCGCCGACTGCATCCGCCAGGCCGCGCGCGAAACGGCGCTGCCGGTGCCCACCCCCGAACATGCCCGCTCGATCATCGGCCTGGGCCTCGAGGATTCGCTGGCGCGGCTGTTTCCGGGCGCGCCGTCTGCGACGCTGATGGCGTTCGCCGGGCGCTATCGCCACCACTTCGTGGCGCGTGACCACGAGGCGCCGTTGTTCGACGGCGTGCACGAATTGCTCGACGACCTGCACGCGGCGCAACGCATCGTCGCGGTCGCCACCGGGAAATCGCGGCGTGGGCTCGATCGCGCGCTGGAGGCCACCGGGCTGCGCGAGCGCTTCCACTACACGCGATGCGCCGACGAAGGCCGGCCCAAGCCCGACCCGGAAATGCTCGAATACCTCATGACGGCGGCCGGCGCGGCGCGCGAACGCACCCTGATGATTGGCGACACCACCCACGACCTCGACCTGGCGCGCAACGCCGGCGTGGCCGCGGTGGCGCTCGGCCACGGCGCGCACGGGCCGGAACAACTGCAGGCCGCGGCACCGCTTGCGCTCGTCGATAACCTCGCACAATTGCGCGCATGGATGCAACTGAACGGCTAGACGAGGCGACACGGCTGTGCCGGCGCGATGCGCTGGTCGACGGCGGGCGCGCGGTCGGTTTCGCGATCCGACGCGGCGGCCGCGACGTTGCCGGCTTCGTCGTCGCCTGGGATGACCGCGTTCATGCGTTCGTCAACGTTTGCCCGCATCGCGGCACCACGCTGGACTGGAAACCGGGGGAGGTGTTCGATGAAACTGGCCTATACTTGATTTGCGCCACGCACGGCGCGATGTTCGAGCCGGATAGCGGCCGCTGCATCGCCGGACCGTGCACCGGCGCCCGGTTGCAGCCGATTGCCGTGCGCGTCGCGGATGGCTTTGTCGAACTGGTAAACGATCAGCTGGTCACCGCAGCGGGTTAGTTCGATCCGATCGCGCAAGACCGGCGATCGGGCTCGTGAACGCAGCGCATTGGGGAAAGCGACAGTGACATCGGAATCCGGCCAGCCGAATGTGCCGCCTGCCGCAGGCCCGGTGAGCGCGCGCATTGCGACCGGCGCGGCAGCGCCCGCGACCTCCGTCAAAGACAGCATCACCATCCGCCTTGCGATCGGCTTCGCCGTTGCGGCGCTGGGCGTGGCATTGCTGGTCGGGATCATCGCGTTGCGCGTCTCCTCGGAGGCCGGCATCCCGCCGGAAGTTGCCGGGCGCCTGTCCGACCAGTTGCTGGCCTGGGGCTTCGGCGCGGTGCTGCTGGCCGCGCTGGTTGGCGCGATGGTGGCAAAAAGCGTCGGCGAGCCGATTCGCCGGCTTGCGGCGGAACTGCGCGGCGGAAAACGGCAGGTCGCGCAAGTCGGTGACTATCCCGGGGACTTTGCCGAGGCTCGGGAATTGCGTGAGGCGATCGGCGCGATGGCCGAGGCCGAGGCGGCGCACCGGGCGGAACTGGGCGCCAGCGAAACCAAGTTCCGCGAGGCGTTCGAACTGGTCGGGATCGGCCTGACGCAGGTCGACCGCGACGGCCGCTTCGCGATGGTCAATGCGCACTTTTGCCAGATGCTCGGCTATTCGCGCGAGGAATTGATCGGCAAGCGCTTCATCGACGTCACGCACCCGGACGATCGCGAGCTGGACGAGACCTTGGTGCAGCAGATCCTCTCGGGGACCGATGCGCCGATCGCGCGCGTCAAGCGCTATCTGAGGAAGGACGGCAGCATCATCTGGGCGAACCGGACCGGGGTGACGGTGCGCGGTCCGGCCGGCGAGTTCCTCTACGCGTTCGGCTCAGTCGAGGATGTCACCGCGTCGCGCCGCACCCAGGAGGAACTGCAGAAGCTCAACGAGTCGCTGCGCGCCGTGGTCGAGACCGCGCCGCTGGCGATTTACGCCCTGACGCTGGACAGCAACGTGACCCTGTGGAACCCGGCCGCGGAGGCGCTGTTCGGGATTTCGCGCGATGCGGTGATCGGCCGCCGTTCGCCGCTCGGCTCGGGCCGCTACGAGGCGCAAATGATTCCGCTGCGCGAACGCGTCGCGCGGGGCGAGGTGCTGCGCAACCAGGAGCTGGTTTGGCAGGGCGACGGCGGGCGCACCCTCGACCTGAGCATTTCGCTCGCGCCGCTGCGCAACCCGCAGCAGGAAATCGAGGGCATCGTCGTGTTGTGCGCCGACGTCACGCAGGGCAAGCGCACGGCGCGCGAACTCGACCAGCAGTTGCACTTCACCCAGGAACTGCTCGAGGTGATCCCGACGCCGATCTTCTACCGCAGCGCCGCCGGCCCGTACCTGGGGTTCAATCGCGCGTGGGAACAGTTCTTCAATCGCCGTCGCGAGGACCTGATCGGCAAGTCGCTGGAGGACTGGCTGGCGCCGGATGAGGTGGCCGCGGCGCGCGCCGAGGACGAAGAGGCGTTTCGCTCCGGCAAGGCGCGCACGGTCGAGGCGGTGGTCACCGACGGGCGCGGCGAGCGCCGCAATATCCTGCGCCATGTGAGCCGCTTCACCGACGCCGACGGCAAGCCAGCCGGGGTGATCGGCGTGGTCTCCGACATCACCGATTTCCAGCAGGTTTCGCGCGCGCTGGAGGCCTCCGAGGTGCGCTTCAAGGTGCTGACCGAAAGCGCGATGGACATCGTCACCGTGCTCGACGAGGGCGGCTTCATCCGCTACCAGAGCCCGTCGGTCGAGCACCTGCTCGGCTACAAGCCGCAGGACATGCTCGGCAAGAACCAGTTCGACCTGGTTCACCGCGATGACGCGCCGCTGCTGCGCGCCGAATTCCAGCGCCTGGTCGACACCGGTAAGATGGACCTGCACGCAGAGTTCCGCGTGCGCAATGCCGCCGGCGAGTGGCGGGTGCTCGAATCGATCGGCAAAAACTGCCTCGGCATTCCCGAGGTGCGCGGCATCATCGTCAACACCCGCGACATCACCGACCGCAAGGCGATCCAGGAACGCGTCCAGCACCTGGCCTACCACGATGCGCTGACCGGCCTGCCGAACCGGCTGCTGATGCAGGATCGCATTGCCCAGGCGATCAGCCGCGCCGAGCGCGGCAACGCGCGCTGCGCGGTGATGTTCATCGACATCGACAACTTCAAGAATATCAACGACACGCTCGGGCACGATGCCGGGGACGTGCTGCTGCGCGAGGTGGCGCAACGGCTGCTGCAGTCGGTGCGCGCGCACGACACCATCGCCCGGCAGGGCGGCGACGAATTCATCATCCTGCTCGACCAGCTCGAAGGACACCAGGGCGCCACGCGCGTCGCGCAGAAGGTGCTCGACGCGCTGCGCGCCGCGTTCCGCGTCGGCAATTCCGACCAGCACGTGTCGGGTTCGATCGGCATTGCCGTGTTTCCCGACGACGGCCGCGATCCGGCGACCCTGCTGCGCAACGCCGACACGGCGATGTTCCACGGCAAGAGCCTGGGCAAGAACACCTACCAGTTCTTCACGCCGCAGATGAACATCGCCGTCAAGCGCCGCGCCGCGCTCGAATCGAACCTGCGCGTTGCGGTGCAGAACGGCGATTTCTTCCTTGCCTACCAGCCGCAGATCGACCTCAACACCGGGCAGATCGTCGCCCTCGAGGCGCTGGTGCGCTGGCAAAGCGCGGAGTCGGGAACGGTGATGCCCGGCGAGTTCATCGCGCTGGCCGAGGAGACCGGCTTGATCAGCGACATCGGCCACTGGGTACTCAACGAGGCGTGCCGGCAGATGGTCGAATGGCGCAGCCAGGGCCTGCCGGCGCGCCGCGTTGCGGTCAACCTGTCGGCGCGGCAGCTGGCCGAAAAGGACTTTGTCGAATCGCTCGAGGCGGTCCTGAACAAGTTTGCGATCGAACCGTCGCTACTGGAGCTGGAAATCACCGAGTCCCAGGTGATGCGCCAGGGCGAGGCCAGCGTGACGCTGCTCGACCGCATCGCGCGGCTCGGCGTAAAGCTCGCGGTGGACGATTTCGGCACCGGCTATTCCAGCCTCTCGTACCTCAAG
>DASUDU010000154.1:0-12913 GCA_036275435.1 Usitatibacteraceae bacterium
GTCTTCTGGTTTTGCAGGAGCAGCTTCGCCAGAATGCCGGCGCAACGACCGAACACCTGCGGGAAATTGCCGTCGCGCCCGATCCGGCGGACCGCGCGACGCTCGAGGAAGAGCACGCCCTGGAACTGCGTACGCGAGACCGCGAGCGCAAGCTGCTCAAGAAGGTCGAATCGGCCCTGGCGCGCATCGAGGATGGCAGCTACGGTTACTGCGAGGAAACGGGAGAGCCGATCGGTATCCAGCGCCTTCTGGCGCGCCCGACGGCAACCTTGACGATCGAGGCGCAGGAACGACGCGAGTTGAAGCAAAAGATGTACGGCGAATAGCCGACAGGCGCAACTCGGAGAACGGCCGCGGCAGCGGCCGTTTTCCATAGGACTTCGCGTCCCGGTTCGCCATCCCGGGGGTTTCGCGGTTTCATCGCCAATTCTCCTTCATTCGTCGCATCCCCTTTGACGCGACGGGTTGGGGCCCCTATGCTGCAGTGCATGCATCATCGCCATCGCCTGCCTTGAAATCCATTCTTGATCGACGCGTGAAGTCCTGGGTCCATCCCCTCCTGGCCATGCTGCTTGCCGGTTGTGCGCCGTCAGAAACGCCGACACCCACGCTGGCATTGTCGGAGTGCCGCGTCCAGGGCATTGAGTCGGCGGTGCGTTGCGCCACGCTGATGGTGGACGAGGACCGCGCAAACCCCGGCAATCGGCGCATTCCAATCCACGTGGTCGTGCTTCCGGCGACATCGCGCTCCAAGGCTGCGGATCCGATCTTCTTTTTTGCCGGTGGCCCCAGCCAGGCCGCAAGCGACTACGCGCGCCAGGCACAACTCATGTTCGCGGGCCTTGCTGCAAAGCGCGACATCGTCCTCATCGACCAGCGCGGAACGGGCAAATCCAACGGCCTGTTCTGCAAGTCGGGCGATCCTTGGGAACTGGCGCGCCTGGATGCGCGCCAGCGCGCTGCGCGCTCCGCAGCGCTGCTGCGGACCTGCCGCGAGGAACTGGCGTCCAAAGCAGACCTTACCAAATACACCACGACGCTTGCCATGGCGGACGTCGATGCCGTTCGGGACGCCCTCGGATACCGGGAAATCAATCTGTGGGGCGGCTCGTATGGCACGCGCGCCGCGCAGGAATACCTGCGGCGCTACCCGGACCGGGTGCGTTCGGTCGTCCTGGATGGCGTTGCGCCCCCGGAACTGGCGCTCCCTGCCAATTTTTCGAACGATGCCGCAGCCGCGCTGCAGCGTGGCTTCGATGCGTGCCGCAGCGACGGCGCCTGCAGCGCGCGGTATGGTGAGTTGCAGCGCGAGGCCTTCGGCCTGCTGGCCCGCCTCAAGGCCCGGCCCGCCAGCCCGGTTGTTGCCGATCCGCTGGATGGCGCACCCCACCAGATCCATGTCGACGATGAAGCATTGGCCGCGGTGCTGTTTGCCGCGTTGTACGCGCCCGAAACGACGGCATTGCTGCCGATGGTGGTGGCCCGCGCCGCGGAAGGCGATTTCCAGCCGTTCGCGACGCTTTCCGCACTGCTTTCGGCCGACGCCGAGGACAAGCACGCCATGGGCATGCGCCTGTCGGTCGTGTGCACCGAAGACATTCCGCGCCTCGATCCTGCATCCTCGTCGGGCAGCTTGCCGTTCAGGGACTTGTTCGTCCGCGAATTCCTGCGTAGTTGCGAAGGCTGGCCGCGCGGGTCCGTCGACGCGCAATTCCATACCCCGGTGCGCTCGACAAAGCCGGTGCTGATCCTGAGCGGCGCGCTCGATCCGGTCACGCCGCCGGCATTTGGCGAACTGGTGAAGCGGGATCTTTCCAACGCCGTTCACTTGGTGGCTCCGGCCATCGGCCACGGTGTCAGCGGCAGGGGCTGCGCGCCAAAGTTGGTCAAGCAATTCATCGAAAGCGCCAGCGCCGCGGGGCTCAACGGCGAGTGCCTCGCGCGCATCCCGCGCCCGACCTTTTTTGTGCCGCCGATGCGCCGCGTGGCGGACGCGGACAATCCGGGGGCCCGCAAATGATCGAAGCGCGAAACCTGGGCAAACGCTTTGGCACGGTAACTGCCGTCGCCGATGTCAGTTTTCGCGCCGAGAGCGGCGCCATCACCGGCCTGTTGGGACCCAATGGCGCGGGAAAGACGACCACGGTGCGCATGATCGGATCGTTGGTATCGATTGGTGGCGGCAGCGCCAGCGTCGACGGGATCGACGTTGCCGCCGATCCGATGCGGGCCCTTCAGCATTGCGGCCTGCTGACCGACTCGCGCGGACTGTACACTCGGCTGACCGCGCGCGAGAACATCCGTTACTACGCGCAACTGCGCGGCATCGATGCAACAAGAAGCGAGCGGACCCTCGCGCGCTTTTCGGACTGGCTCGACATGGGCGCGATCCTCGACCGGCGCACTGACGGCTTTTCGCAAGGTGAGCGCGTCAAGGTGGCCATCACCCGTGCGCTGATCCACGAGCCGGAAAACGTCATCCTCGACGAGCCGACCAATGGCCTCGACGTGATGAGCACGCGCGCGCTGCGGGAACTGATCCGCCGCCTGCGTGCGGAAGGGCGCGCGGTGCTCTTTTCCAGCCACATCATGCAGGAGGTCGCGGCGCTGTGTGACCGCATCGTCATCATTGCGCACGGCCGGGTCGTGGCGACGGGTTCGCCGGAGGAAATCCTTGCCGAAAGCGGCAAGACGAGCCTTGAGGACGCCTTTGTCGCGCTCGCCGGCATCGAGTCCGGCAATCCATCGGAGCCCGCATGAACCGGCTGCAAATCGCCACGGTCGCCCGCAAGGAGTTGGTGGATCACCTGCGCGACAAGCGAACAGCGACGATGATTTTCCTGCTGTCGGTGTTGATGGGTCCCGTCATCCTCATCGGCTTTGCGACATTTCTTTCTTCGGTCGAGAAAAAGGCGGAAGCACGCGAAGTGTTCATCGCCGGTGCGCAGCATGCGCCGCAATTGCGCAATTTTCTTGCGCGGCAGGACATCACCGTCAAGGACCCTGCCGCGGGCTACCGGGACCTCATCAAGACCGGCAAGCACGAGGCCGTTCTCGAGGTGCCCAAGGAATTCGAGGCCGACTTTGCCGCCGGAAAAGTCACGTTGCGGCTGGTTTACGATGACACCCGGCAGGACACCGGAAACGTGGCCATTGGCGTACTGCGGCGCTTGGTGCGTGATTTCAATGCCGAGGTTGGCACGCAGCGCCTGATCGCGCGCGGTGTCTCTCCCCAGGTCCTGCGCGCGGTCGAGTTGCAGGATGTCAACCTGGGCACGCCGCAGCAGCGCGCGGCGCAGCTGCTGTTCATGATTCCGTTCATCACACTGATCGTGTGCGTGACCGGATGCACCGCGGTGGCCATCGACGTGACCGCCGGCGAGCGCGAGCGCGGCTCGCTCGAACCGCTGCTGCTCAACCCGGTCAATCGCTTGTCGCTGGTTGCGGGAAAGTGGATTGCCGTGGCTGCCTATGCGATCGGCGTGGTTGCGCTGACCATGGCCGGTTATGCGCTTGCGCTGCAGTTCATGCCCCTGTTCCGCCTGCAAAGCGTGGTATCGATCAGCCCCATGCAATTCCTTGGCTTCGGCATCACCATGCTCAGCTTTGCTCCGGCCATGGGGGCGTTGCAAATGCTGATCGCCACATATGGGCGAACCTTCAAGGAGGCGCAAACCTACGTCAGCTACCTGGTGACCGCCGTGTCGATGGTGCCGATGATCAGCATTTTCGGGCAATTGAAGGACGCAACATGGCAACTGTTCGTGCCGATGCTCGGCCAGTTGATGGTCATCACCCGCGTCCTGCGCGGTGACCGCATCGATGCGGAACACTTCGCCATCCCGCTGCTGGTCAATGCCTTGATTTGCGCGGCGGCGGTCGTGGCCATTGCGCGGCTGCTGCGGCGCGAGCAGATCATTTTCGGCCGCGCCTGAGCCCGATCGACAGGCGATCGGCGCGCAATCCGTCCCGCGGGCAGTATGATCGCGGCCATGGATGAATTGACGCGCATCTTCGCGCCGGACGGGCCTCTTGCTGCGCGCATCAGCGGATTCCGGCAGCGCGTTGGCCAGCTGGAAATGGCTGAACGCGTTGCCGAGGCGATCCGCAGTTGCAGTGTGCTGGTCGCCGAGGCCGGTACCGGCACGGGCAAGACCTTTGCCTACCTGGTGCCCGCGCTGCTCTCCGGTGGCAAGACGGTGATCTCGACCGGAACCAAGACCTTGCAGGACCAGCTGTTCCACCGCGATCTGCCAACCGTGATCGAGGCCCTGCGCATCCCGGCCAGCACCGCGCTGCTCAAGGGGCGCGCCAACTATGTCTGCCTGCATCACCTCGAACGCGCGCAAGCCGAGGGCCGCTTCGGCAGCCGCGAGGATGCGCGCCACATCCACGCAATCCGCCGCTTTGCCGACCGCAGCCTCAATGGCCTTGGCAGCGGCGACCGTAGCGAGCTCTCCGAGGTTCCGGAGCGCTCCAGCGCCTGGCCGCTGGCCGTATCGACGCGGGAGAACTGCCTTGGCGCGCAGTGCGCGCATTTTGCCGATTGCTTCCTGATGAAGGCGCGCAAGGCGGCGCTCGAGGCCGAAGTGGTGGTGGTCAACCACCATCTGTTCTTTGCCGACCTGGTGCTCAAGGACGAAGGGGCGCAGGACCTTCTTCCGGCATGCAACACGGTCGTGTTCGACGAGGCGCACCAGCTTCCGGAAGTCGCGACGCTGTTCCTCGGCCAGTCGGTCAGCACCGGGCAGTTGGTGGAACTGGCGCGCGATACGCGGCTGGCCGCAGTCACCCACGCGGCCGATTCCCCGGGCATTGGAGATGCCGCCGGCGCGCTCGACAAGGCGGCGAGGGACCTGCGACTGGTATTGCAGGAGGACTCTGCGCGACTGGCCGGTGCGGAAGTAACCAGCCGGGACGGCTTTGCGGCAGCCATGGCGAGCTGCGAAGAGCGCCTTGCCGAACTGCGCGCCGTGCTCGAAGGGCAGGCCGAGCGTGCACAGGAGTTGGCCAATTGCCTCGGCCGTGCCGACGAGTACGCGATGACCCTGGCTGCCTGGAAAACCGAAACGACGCTCCCGGAAGGCTTTGAAGTCATCCGCTGGGCGGAGGCATTCGGGCACTCTCTGGTGTTGCATACCTCGCCCTTGTCAGTCGCACGGGCAATCCGCGAACAGGTTCTGGCAACGCGCAGGGCATGGATCTTCACCTCGGCGACGCTTTCTGTGCGCGGCGACTTTGCGCATTACCAGGAGGAAATGGGCCTTACCGAAGCCAGCGAGGTCGAGGAATTCGGCGATTCGCCGCGCCGCGCTCCGCACGTGGTGACTGCCGGCTGGGAATCCCCATTCGATTTCGCCAGCCAGGCGCTCCTCTACGTGCCCGCCGGATTGCCGCTGCCCAATTCCTCGCAGCACACCGAAGCGGTCGTGCGCGCGGCCCTGCCGCTGATTCGCGCGGCCGGCGGGCGCACGTTCATGCTGTTCACATCCTTGCGGGCGATGGACCATGCCCATCGACTGCTGAGCGAGACACGGCTTGCCGAAGGGCTGGATTGGCCCTTGATGACGCAGGGAGAAGGCACCCGCAGCGAGTTGCTGGCGCGTTTTCGTGAACTGGGCAATGCCGTACTGCTGGCCAGCCATTCCTTTTGGGAGGGCGTAGACGTCAAGGGCGATGCCTTGTCCCTGGTTGTGATTGACAAGCTGCCGTTCGCACCGCCGGATGATCCGGTTCTGGCCGCACGCATCGATGCGATCGCGCGGCGCGGCGGCAATCCGTTCATGTCCTACCAGGTGCCGGCTGCGGCGATTGCGCTCAAACAGGGCGCGGGTCGTCTGATTCGCGACGAATCCGACCGCGGAGTGCTCATGATTGCAGACACCCGCGTGGTCGAAAAGCCCTATGGCCGGCGGATCTGGCAAAGCCTGCCGCCGATGCGGCGCACGCGCGATGAAACCGAGGCACTCAATTTCCTGCGTGCTGCGCTTGCCGGGCGCGCTTGTGCATGAGCGACGGTCCGACTCAGCAGCAGGGTCATGGCGGAAGCGCCGGATTCGTGTATCCACGGTGCGTCGAGTAAAGTCCAAGACTGGCGTGCTTTTCCGGGCAATTGCGGCCGGAAAGGCACGCCAGCCAAGGAGTTTGACGATTGTGCCCTGATCAAATGCCTGCTGCGGTCACACTTGTTCAAGGCGTCGGAAAGCAAAGCGCGCGATACTCCAATTTGCCGTTTTCCGCTTTCGGATGCACTGCCTTGTTGAATTTCTGGATCCGGGCCATCGCGGCCCTGCAAATTGCTCTGTACGCCGGGGCCGTACAGGGCTTGCCGCTGGATCGCGCGCTGGGCGATTTCATGCTGCAGGAGTGGTCGGTCGACGACGGCCTCCCGCACAGCACGGTTCGTGCCATGGCGCAGACCCGCGACGGCTATATCTGGTTTGGCACGCCGGACGGCCTCGTGCAATTCGATGGATTGAAGTTCAAGGCTCCAGAGGGATTTGATGCAGTCGCCGAGCGCGGCGCAGGTGTGCTGGCGCTGCTGGCCAGCCGCGACGGCGGTTTGTATGTCAGCCTGCGGGGCGGCGGAATCCTGAAAGGATCGCGCGGTCGTTTTACCCGTCTCGACACACCGGGGTCCGGAATTTCCGCGACGGCGATGATGGAACTTCCTTCGGGGGAACTGTACGCAGGGCTCGAGGATGGCGCCATCGTCCGGTTTGCCGGCGGCGCCGGGGTCGCCGTAATGGTGCGGCCTGCCACGCAGTCCGGTGCCGTCGTCGCATTTGTGTTGCGGCAGGGGGATATGTGGGTCGGCACCAAACGCGGGCTGTCGATCATCCGCAATGCGCAATCCATCGATGCCCCGACTGCAACCTGGCTCGACAAGGCCGCCATCTCCGCGCTTGCGGTCGATCGCGCTGGTGCGTTGTGGGCCGCCACTTCCGACCATGGACTGGTCCATTGGGATGGAAGCCGCCTCATCGAATACGGTCAAGCCCAAGGCTTGCCCAGCGAGAATCTGAGTGCGGTCCTGGAAGATCGTGACGGCGGAATCTGGGTCGGCGCTATTGACGGCATCTACCGGCGTGCCAAGGAGCGCTTTGAACGATTCACCGCCAATGACGGGCTGCGCAATTCGAACATCCGGGGCCTGCTGGAAGACGACGAAGGCGGGGTTTGGCTCGCAACCGACCGCGGGGCCAGCCGGTTTCGCGATGCGCTGATCCGCACGTTCGGTGCGCGGCAGGGAATCAAGGAGGAATTTGTCCGTGCGGTCCTGGAAGACCGCAGCGGACAGCTCTGGGTGGGTACGGCCGACGGACTCTTTGTGCGCAACCGCGGACTCACGCGGCGCTTTGGCAGCGAGCACGGCTTTGCAAGCGCCAATGTCCTGGCGCTTGCCGAGGGTGTCGACGGAACTGTCTGGGCCGGCACACACGGGGGCCGGCTGTACCGTATTCGCAGTGGCCGTGCCGAAGCCGTTGCCGCGGAATCCTCCGCGCTGCAGACGCCAATCCGCGCCATCGATGCCTCCCAGACAGGCCAGCTGTGGATTGCAACCGCGACAGGATTGGTCCGTCTGGACCTTGCCGGCAAACCCCCACAAGTCCTGGGGACGCGAGAGGGCCTTCCGAGCGAGCAGGTGAGCACGCTGTTGCGCGACCGCCAGGGCATTCTCTGGATCGGAACGCGCACCGGAATCGCGCGCCTTGCAAGCGACGGTGCGCTGGCCCGTCCGGAAGGCCTACGCGACGTGGTCAACGTGCTGTCATTGAACGCAGACAGCGCCGGCAACATTTGGGCCACGTTGGCAAACGGCGTGGCCTGGATCGATGGCGGCGCTGCCAATCCCCGCATGCGCCGCCTCGGCGCCGCCGCAGGGTTGGAGGAACAAAACTACTTTTCCGCAATCCGCGACGATGTCGGCGATCTGTGGCTGTGCAGCAATCGCGGAATCGTGCGGCTTGCAGGCCCGGCGCTCGATCAGTGGATTCGCGGCGGCAGCAACACGGTCGAACTGCGCCGATATGGCCGCTCCGACGGCATGCTGACCGCGCAGTGCAACGGCGCGTCCGCGCCAGCGGGCTGGAAAACGCGCGCGGGACAAATCCTGTTTCCAACCGCGCAAGGCTTGGCGGTCGTCGATCCGCAGGCCAAGGCGCGCGCCAAGCCCCAGCCACCGCGGGTGCACATCAATGGCCTGACAGCGGACGGCCTTCCGGTTGCCGAAATCCTGGCACCGGGCCTTTCGATGGATGCCGGCACAAGACGCATCCAAGTCAGCTATTCCGGAATCAGTTTCTCCCATGCGGACCAGCTGCGCTACCGCTATCGCCTGGTCGGTTTGGACGAGCAGTGGGTAGATGCCGTCGACAACCTGCAGGCCACGTTTACGCAGTTGCCGCCGGGTGAATACCGGTTTGAAGTCCAGGCGGGTTTTGAAGGGTCCGGGTTTTCCGGTGCCGCCGCTGCGCTTGAATTCAAGCAATTGCCACGCTTTTTCGAAACCTGGTGGTTTCGCATCGGCCTGCTGGCGGGGCTGGCGTTGCTGGCCGCCGCCATCCTGCGCTACCGCGTGAGCCACCTTGAAGCCCAGCGCCGGCTGCTGCGCGAAACGGTCACCGCGCGCACCCGGGAACTGGAAGAGGAAAAGCGCAAGGTCGAGGCGGTCAGCAACGAGCGGGCGCGCCTGCTCATGCAGGTCGCCGAGTCGGCGCGTGCCTACGAACGACTGTCCAAGGAGGACAGCCTGACGGCGATGCCGAATCGCCGCGAGCTGGAGCGCTTCGCCAACTTCGAGTTCGCGCGCGCAGTGCGAACCGGCCGTCCCTTGGCCATCGCCCTGGGCGACGTCGACCATTTCAAGCTGATCAATGACCGGCATTCCCATGCCGCCGGCGATGAAACGCTGCGCCATGTGGCGAGGGTGCTCAAGGAAGGCTGTCGGACCATCGACATGGTCGGCCGCTTTGGCGGCGAGGAATTCCTTTTGGTGCTCCCGGAAACCACGCGTGAGGGCGCCAGGCTGACCTGCGAGCGCCTGCGCGAAGCCGTTGAGGCATTGGTGCTGCCGGTCGAGGGCATGAAGGTCACCATCAGCTTCGGCTTTGCGATCTATGACAACGACGCGACCTGGGAGCAGATGCTGCGCCGCGCCGATGCGTTCCTCTACCAGGCCAAGCAATCCGGACGCAACTGCGTGCGCGGCTAGTCGCCGGCACCAGCGAACGACAGGCGGACTTCGGTGCCCCCGCCCGCGCGCGGCAACAACTCAAGGCGTGCCTTGTGCAATGCGGCGATGCGTTCCACGATCGCCAGCCCGAGGCCCGCGCCGGATTGCCCGCTTCGCGCGCGGTCTAGGCGGGTAAACGGCTGCTTGAGCCGCTCGACATCGTCGGGCGGGATGCCCGGGCCACGATCCAGCACGCGCAGGACCCAGCATGCTTGATCGCGCCGCAGGCTGATCGTGATGGGCGTGCCGGCGTGCTTGCGCGCATTGTCCAGCAGGTTGTCGACGAGCCTGCCGAGTGCAAGCGGGCGTGCCGGGATTGACGCCTCGGCATCGACCTCCTCGGTCACGTCGGCGCCCATGCGCCTAGCGCGCTCGGCAGAGGCGTGAATCACCTCCGCGAGGCGTGTCTGGACCAGCGCCTCAGCCGATTCGTCGCGCGCAAAAGCCATGAATTGCTCGACCACGGTGTTCACATCGGCGATGTCCTGTTCCAGGCCGGCGCGCGTGGCCGCGTCCGCTGGCAGCATCTCGAGTCCCAGGCGCAGCCGCGTCAGTGGCGTCCGGACATCGTGCGAGAGGCCAGCGAGGAATGTTGCGCGCTCCCGGT
The DNA here is from genome assembly GCA_036275435.1 of Usitatibacteraceae bacterium. GTDB lineage: Bacteria > Pseudomonadota > Gammaproteobacteria > Burkholderiales > Usitatibacteraceae > UKL13-2. The sequence goes on from DASUDU010000154.1 coordinate 9,843, forward strand.
CGATACGGGCCAGGTCCTCGCGCATCTGGTTGAATGCAACGGCCACTGAGCGGACTTCCTCGGGACCCATTTCCGTCACCGGCTTTGGCCGGCGGCCCATGCCGATTTCCCGCGCCGCGCCGGCCAACGCCTGCAAAGGCTGGTTGAGTCGATTGACGAGGAACACCGCGCCGGCCAGGGCCAGCACACCGCCGAAGATTCCCCAGCCCAGCCAGGCCATGGCGAAATCCGGCTCGACGATGCGGCTTTGCGGGAAGACCACCATGTAATGCGCGCCGCCTGCCGGCAGGCGGGTCACCAGCACGGGCGGAGGCGGAACCTTGCCGTCCGTGCCGAGTCCCGGCCGCGGCGGCCTGCGAAAAACGAAGATGTCGGCATCGGGGCCGAACTGTTCGCGCAGGCGTTCGCGGGCCGCGCGAATCGCCGGTAGCGCGGGGGCCGGCTCCATGGCATCTTCGCCCGCAGCTTGCACGCGTTCGGCCGGAAACACGCGGATGCCGCGCTCTTCGCGCAGCTTGACGAGGAACTCGCGGTGCTGGCCTTGCGGGATCGTCTCCAGCGCCGCGCGGATGGTTTTCAGGTGGCTCAGGTACCCGGCGGCCAACAGCTGATTGCGCGGAATCTGCGAGTAATAGCGAAACAGCAGGACCGAAACCAACTGGCTGGCGACCAGGGCCGCAACGATGACCAGCGCCGTTCTTGCCAGGAGCGACTGCGGAAGAATCCTCATGGCGCGTGCCTGGCGCCGTCGGGAACGAAGACGTAGCCGATTCCCCAGACGGTCTGGATGTAGCGCGGATTCGAAGGGTCCTCGCCGAGCAGCTTGCGCAGGCGGGAGACTTGCACATCGATGGCGCGATCCTCGTTGTCGTGTTCGCGCCGGCGCGCCAATTCGGTCAGCTTGTCGCGCGACAGCGGCAGGCGCGGATGCTGGACCAGCACCTTGAGCAGCCCGAATTCGCCGCTGGTCATGGGCACGGCAGCGCCCTCGCGGCTCAGCTCTCGGGTTCCCACGTTCAGTTGGAACGGGCCGAAGCGCACGATCTCCTCCATCGCGGCCGGCGCGCCGGGTTGTGCAATCGGCGCCTGGCGGCGCAGCACGGCATGAATGCGGGCAACCAGTTCGCGCGGGTTGAATGGCTTGGCCAGGTAATCATCCGCGCCGGATTCCAGGCCGACGATGCGCTCCTCGTCGTCGCCCCTGGCCGTTAGCATGATGATCGGCAGGTTCGCTTCGGGCCAGCCGCTGCTGCGCAGGCGCCGGCATACGGCGAAGCCATCCTCGCCGGGCAGCATGATGTCCAACACCATCAGGTCATAGCGGTTGCGCGAAAAGGCGCGCTCCAGTCCTTTGCCGTCCGGCAGGGTGTCCACGGCAAATCCCTGCTCGGCAAGATACCGCTTGAGCAGGTCGCGCAGGCGCAGGTCGTCATCGACGACAAGGATGCGGTGGCGCGGCTCGCTGCGTTGACTCATGGCGCGATGATAGGCGCGGACGGCGCAAGGCCGCAATCGGGTTGTAAGCATTTGTGAGCCGCGGCGCGCGCGCCGCCGGCAAACGGCCAGCGCGTTACAAGCGGTTACCAAGTCGATGAAACGCATCGTCCGCTGCGCCGTTCAGACGGGTAAGCTTGCAGCAACTGGAAGCGGCAAGCCAGCCCTGATCGAAACGACCTGAATGGAGGACGACACCATGAAGACCGCATTGCAGATGACTGCCTTGGTTCTGACCGGCGCACTGGCGGCCGGCAGCGCGTACGCCGAACCCGGCTCCGGGCAGGCCCAAGGGGATCGCGCGCAAAAGATGCAATCGCGCCTCAAGGCAGCCGACAAGGACGGCGACGGCAGGATCAGCAAGGCCGAAGCCGATGCCGCGCTGCCGCGCATCGCCAAGCACTTCGCCGAGATCGACACCAACAAGGACGGTTACCTGACCCGGGACGAGTTGCGGGCCTGGCACCAGGCGCATGGTGGCCGCAAGGCCGGACGGTAGCGCGGCCGACATCAACGGTTTGGCCCTCCCATGAAGCCCGGTTTGGATTGCCTGTTGCGCTACGTCGCGGCCGCCCTGCTGGCGCTCTTCCTCGCCTCGGTGATCGCGGAGAACGCCGCTGCTGCCGACGGCGCGAATGCCGCAGCCGATTACACGGGCCCGGGAAGATGGCGTGTCGAAACGCGTGACCAGACCTGGCGTGACGGCAAGCGCGAACGCGAGGTGCCGGTGCGGCTGTTCTGGCCGGGCGCGGAGGCCGGTTCGATGCTGCCGGTGGTGCTGTTTTCGCACGGCTTGGGCGGCTCGCGCGCGGCGGGGCAACTCTGGGCGGAGCACTGGGCTTCGCACGGCTTGATCGTGCTCGTCATGCAGCATCCGGGCAGTGACGATGCGCTGTGGAAGGAGCGTCCGCTGCGCGACATCGAAAGCGGCATGAAGTCCGGAATGACGGCGTCGAACCTGGGGCTTCGCGTCGGCGACGTGCGATTTGTGATCGACGAAATCATGCATCGCGCAAAGGTCGCCGAGGGGATCTGGGGGCGCGCCGACACGTCGCGGCTCGGCATGTCCGGCCATTCTTTCGGCGCGCAGACCACGCTGTCGGTGTCGGGGCAAAAGTCGCCGAACCTGGCCGGCCAGTCCGGCATCGACACGCGCATCGTCGCCGCGATCGCATTCAGCCCGAATGCGCGCAACAAGTCCAGCCTGGCGCGCCAATTCGGCGACATCCGCATTCCGTTTCTTTCGATCACCGGAACCGCGGACGGCAGCATCCTCGGGGATGGCACGACATGGCAGGATCGCACCCTGCCGTTCGAGAACATGCAGGCGGGCGGCAAGTTCCTGATCGTTTTCGACAGGGCCGACCACATGGTGTTCGGCGGGCAGGACATTCGCCGCCGCCCGGCAAACGCCGGCGATGCGCGGGTGCAGTCCGCCACCAAGGCTGCAACGCTGGCGTTCTGGAAGAGCTACTTGCAAGGCGACCCGAAGGCCGCGGCGTGGTTGACGGCCGAGGGTGGACTCCGTGTCATGCTGGAAAACCAGGATCAATTCAAATCGAAATGAGGAATCCGTC
>DASUDU010000155.1:0-8874 GCA_036275435.1 Usitatibacteraceae bacterium
CGGCGGCGGATGCCGCCGGGACGGTTGCCGGCACGACTATTCCGAAACCACCAAGATCCGGACAGCGCGCCGTCAAGCGGATGGCTGGAGTCTGGATTACCAGCAGACGATCGGCTCGCCGCCACCGACTAATTGCAATTCAGCGTCTTTCAGCGGGGTCAATTCGATGCGGGTTTCGTCGGAAGTCGTCGGGAGTTGCTGGGATGGGTTGGTTTGCTTGTCCATGTGCGCCTCGCAAGAAGTGGGTCCGGTAGGTTGCGTGCCGCCAGCAAGCTCAATCGCCGGGCGTCACATGGCAACATTAACATAAATTATTTGAATGTTGCAAGTAGTTAACTTACTTGCCAAACGCAAGCCTCGACAAAGAAGGTGCGGCAGGAAAGGAACTGTGAAATCAAGTGCGCCAATGCAAGTTCGCCATCGCGCTTGCGTATTGCAAGCGGGCAAACTCCGCGCCGACGGCGCGGATGGCAGGCGCGCAACCGGCGCGGCGGGTTGCGCCCCGCCGCGCTCAGCGCAATCGACTAGACGCGCGCCAACTCGGTGGCTTGCACAGGCGCATTCGCGGCGGCTGCGGCACGCAGCGGGCTCAGCGAGCCGGCAAGGACGTCGTCGCCAAAATCCTGCAGTTGCTGCCGGATGAGGATAGCTTCGCGCCACAGGTCGTTGGCGTGGCGCACGGCCTCGTCCCGGGTGCCCCAGCGAGCGTTCAGGTGGAATGCGCAGGCAACAGCCAGTTGGCGGAATACCTGATTGGAGGCGAAGACCCCGAGGAAACGCGGGATCTGCGATTCGGGGTCAGCAGCCCGGCGCCGCTCATGATCGCGCAGCCAGACCAGGAATTCGATTTCCGAGCGTTTGAGAAGGCGCATGGCCTTGCCCTTGCGCCCCTCGTACGCCTGCAAGGCGCCTTCCGCGGCAAAGGTGTAGCCGCCCAACGCCAGCATCGCGCACCCCACCGCATAGTCGACCGGCGATTGGACGAGCAACGCAGCGATCGTGCCGTCATCCGACGCCTGCTTGGCAACTTGCCAATTGCCGGCGAGCAAGGCATCCCACAGCGTCCGCGAGGTCTTGCGCAGGCCCTCATCGGATTCCGCGCCTTCCGTTCCGCGCAAGCGCGCGGCAACTTCCCAGGCTCGCGAATGCGGACCCAGAAAGATGTTCATCGCGCCCAATGCCGACTGCAGGCCCGAACGCATCGCAATCTCGCCGAAGGACACATCGGTGCGGTGCGCCTGCTCGCATCCCTTGGCGCGCGCGGACTCATTGGCACGCCCCGACTGCTTCTGGAACCAGGCGGCCGCCGAGGCGCGGCCGTGAAAATGGCCCTTCCGATACAGGTGATGCAGGTAGACCCGCGTGGTTCCCTCGGTCAATCCCATTCTCCCGGCAATGTCCCGGCACGACAACCCGCTGGACAGGAGTTGCAAGAGCTGTATTTCGGTGTCACTGAATTGCATCAAGGCGGTCATGGTGCTCCTCGGGGGGCTGCAAGCGATTGGACGATGGCCTCGAATCCGGCCAGCCCCGAATCCAACTCGGGGTCAATACCGATTTCGCTGCTTTCACGGCGGAGCATGTCATCGAATCTCCGCACCAGATCGGGGTCGAGCTGCGTTCCGGCGCAGCGGCGCAACTCGGTCAATGCCGTGTCAAACGTCATCGGCTCGCGCCAGGGCCTGGCCGTGATCATGCTGTCGTAGGCGTCGGCCACCGCGCACAGGCGGGCGCCAAGCGGAATCCCGACGCCGCGCACGCCTTGCGGGTATCCGCCGCCATTCCAGCCGGCATGGTGGTATTGCGCCATGTCGCGGGCGATCCCCCAGCGCGCGTGGCCAGTGATTTCCAGCATCCTGGCGCCGGCGTCGCAGTGCCGATTGATCAAGGTGCGCTCGTCGGTCGAGATTGCTCCGGGCTGGCGCGAAACGTGTTCAGGTACGCTTAGCATGCCGATGTCGTGCAGTTGTGCCGCGAGGCCGTACTCGACCGCCTCGATCGGGTTGACGCCAATTTCCAGCGCCAATCCACGGGTAAGGGCGCCAACGCGGCGGCCGTGGCGTCCGGTATCGTCGATGCGCAGGTCGGCCGCTTGCGCGAGCTCCGATAGGACTCCCCACTCACCCGGTTGCTCGATGGAAGCCGGCCCGCAAGGCACTTGCCTGGCCAGCCGGAACCTGCCGACCGGCGTGTGTCCCAGATCACCTGCGAGTTCAACATTCAGGCGTACCTTTCCCAACGCATCGTCAAAGATGTGGTCGGCAAGTTCTTGCCGGTATCGGCGCAGGTTGTCCTGAATTCCCGCACAGCCTTCCGACCAGGCCACGAATGCCAATGTGTCGCGCAACAGCAGCGGCAACTTGCGCGACTCCGCCAGGGCCGCCGCAAGTCGCGTCAATCCGATATCGACGTTGCCTTGCGCCAGCTCGAATGCGCCGTTTGCAGTGGACAGCGCGATGGTCGCGCGCACGCTGCCGAGGGAGTTGGCCAGGATGCGAACCTGTGCCAGATGCCGGCTGGCACCGGACGCGTTCCGCCGCGCCAGGTGCAGGCGGACCAGGTTGCGATGCGTCAGCAGCAAGCCGTGCGGGTCCGCCTGGACAACCTCCGGCGTCGCTTCCAGCAGTGCCCGCTCGCCTGCCTCCAGCCCTTCGTCGTGACGACCCAGGTGGAAGTGGCAAAGCGCCAAGTTGCCCAAGGCGGCAAAACGGCAATGAATCGGCTCGCCGATGCCACGAACGGCATTGAGGCTTCGTTGGAAACAGCGCGCTGCAAGCTCGATATTCCCCGACGCCATGAAACAGGCACCGATGTTGTTCCATGCGCGGCTGATGTCGTCCACGCTGCCACGCTTGCAGGCCAAATCCAGCGCCAGCTGGTGCGTATCGATTGCCGCGGCGAGGTTGCCCAGGTCCGCCTGCAGCAGGCCGCATGCGGTCAAGGTACGCTGGATCAGCAATTCATCGCCGGCTTCATGCGCGGTCCGGTCTGCGAAAGCGGCAAACATCATGGCGACGCCCGAGCGGGCAGCGCCGAAAAGTGAGCGACATACGACGAGGCAGCGCTGAACGACGTCGCGAACCACACCGGCGTCCACGGCGCCCAATGCCAGTTCGCGCAACGTGGCCGCAGTCTGCCGCGCTTGGGAAAACTGGCCGGCTGCAACATGACGCTCCGCGCGCTCGAGAAGACCGATGACGCTGGGTGCGCCCGCATTCATCGGGCGCTTCCGCTGAAATGGTGAACATGCGGATGCTCCGGTGGCTGGTAAACGGTTGGGATCTGCATGCGCGCGGACTAACCCGACGTTGATTGGGGCACTCGCGATATTAACAATTCCGCAGAATTGGTTCAAGCGCGGCGGCCGGGTATGTGAATCTGCGCAATGAATCACCGCAGGACCCTGCTGTGGGTTGGTTTTGGGTGCGCTGTGCAAGCCCGCAGCCGGATCAGGCTGCGGATGAAAACTGTTTATTCTTGATATATCTCAAAGTTAATTGACAACATCGAAAATAACATCGAAATTAACATCTATCGGACCTACAGCCCAGGCTATGCATCCAAGCGTCACGAAAGGCAGCATATTGCAATCGCGTTTCCGGACGCTGGATCCGGGTGTGCGAGCGCAGCGCCCGCCTTTGCACGCGATCGAAACGAGCGCTGCGCCTGTTCCTGCCGCGAATCTGCGGACTTGCGAAAAACCTCAAACGACGCGGGCAGGGCACCGGTGAACCCGCGCAACGCTGCACATGGGCTGTGGCTGGCTGCGCTCCTCTTGATCGCGGCCGTGGGCGTCATGCTCGTCGGCATGGGGCTCAACGCCTCGCCCGACGGCAGGTCGCTGCACGTTGTCCCCTGGCAGCTGGGCGCACTGGCGGGGGGGCCTGCCACATTCCTTGCCGTTGCGCTTGCGGTGGGATTGCTGGCGTTGTTTGCAACCCTTGCGCACCAGCGTTTCCTGCAATGGCTGGCCCGCCAGGAGCAGCGCGAACACGCGTTGCGCGACATGATCGAGCGCTTGCCGTGCACCGTCTTCCGGTTGCGGGTGCTGCCCGGTGGAATCGGACGCTTCGAATTCCTCGCGCAAAGCGTTTCGCAACTCCACGGCATCGACCGGCAGGCGGCGCTGGGCGACTTCTCGTTGACGTGGGATGCCATCGTCGAGGAGGATCGGCCGACGGTCGCCGCCGCACTGGAGCGTGCAGAGCAGGAGTTGTCTGCCTCGCGGGTCGAGTTCCGGATCCGCTGCCCGAATGGCGGCATCAAGTGGTTGCGCAGCGTCGCGTCCGTGCGCAAATGCGAAGGCGGAGGATTCATCTGGGATGGCGTGTGGATCGATATCACCGGCGAAAAGCACGAACGCGTTCAAGCCGGCCGGGAGTCGCGCGCGCTGCGACAACTCGTTGAGAGTTCGCCAGCGGGCCTGTTCCGCTACCGGCTTGAACCGCCCGGGGAACTGCGCCTGGAATTTGCCAACGCCGGCCTGCGCACTCTGCTTGGCGCCGGTACGGATGATTCGCCGCTGCAGCCCGGCTGGCTGCCGGGAAGGATCGTTGAGGAGGACCGCGCGCGTTTCGCGGACGCGGCGCGTCGTGCGCAGGAACAGCCGGCTCCCTGGAGCCTCGAATTCCGCGTCGCAGCCGCGAATGGCCAAACGCGCTGGATTGAATCGCATGCGCGGCCCGACGGAGTGCGCGAGGGCAACGTGACCTGGCACGCGTGCTGGTTCGACGCGACCCGCCGCAGGCAATTGGAGGCGGCGTACCAGGAAGAGGCGATTCGTGCGGAGATGATGCTCGAGGGTGTTCCGGACCCGATTGTCATCATTGACGAAAACCGCAACATTACCGCGGTCAATGCCCGCACCGTTGCCGCGTTTGGCTACCCTCGCTCGGAATTGCTGGGCCAGCCGTTGACGCAACTCCTTCCGGAGGGACTGCACAAGGCGTTCGCCGGGGAACGGCGCTCCGAGGAGCATGCGCTGAGCACCGAGGCCGTTGCCTTGCGCCGCCGCGTCCTGGCGCGCCGCAGGGACGGCAGCGAGTTCTTTGTCGATGTCAGCGACTGCCCGGTCGTCGCACTGGAAGGCAAAGTGACCATTTGTGCAGTTCGCAACGTCTCCGCGCAGGTCAAGCTTGAAGACGCGTTGCGCGAGGCCAAGCGCGCGGCGGATTCGGCCAACCAGGCCAAGAGCGCGTTTCTCGCGACGATGAGCCACGAAATCCGCACACCGCTCAATGGCATCCTCGGCACGCTGGAGTTGCTCAGCTTGACGAATCTGGACAACCGGCAGCGCACCGCGGTCGAAGTGATCCGGCATTCGGGCAACTCGTTGGTGCGCATCATCAACGACGTGCTTGACTTTTCCAAGATCGAGGCAGGGAGCCTGTCGATTCGCAGCGAAGCCGTGCGCCTCAAGACGGTAATCGACGGTGTGGCGGACCTGTATTCCGCTGCGGCAGGCAGCAAGGGCCTGGCGCTCAAGGTGCACGTCGACCCGGCCATCTCTCCGGTGCTCTCGGTTGACCCGCTGCGTCTGGCGCAGATCCTCAACAACCTCGTCAGCAATGCGGTCAAGTTCACATCGAACGGGTCGGTCGAGATTCGCGCCGACCTGCTCGAGCAGGACAACGCGTCGGAACGGATCCGTTTCAGCGTTGCCGACTCCGGTGTCGGCATTGCGCCGGCCGAGCAGGCGAGGCTGTTCAGCCCGTTTGTCCAGGCCGATGCGCAAACCACCCGCAACTATGGCGGCACCGGACTCGGTCTGGCCATTTGTAAACGGCTGGCCGAGTTGATGGGTGGCGCCATGGAAATGAATAGCGCCCCGAACATCGGCACGACGGTCAGCCTGACGCTGTCGCTGCAGCCCTGCGACCCGTCTTTGCTTGACGATCCGTCGACACAGGGGCGACCGGATGCCGGCAAGCCGATCGGTGCGCGGCGGGTTGCGCCCAGCGTCGATGCGGCCGTGGCCGAGGGTTCCCTGGTTCTGGTGGTCGAGGACCATGGTGTCAACCGGATGGTGCTCATGCAGCAGGTCGCCACACTCGGTTATGCGGTCGAAGTCGCAGAAAACGGCCTGGTGGGATTGGAAAAATGGAAATCCGGCCGCTACGGGCTGATCATCACCGACTGCCACATGCCGGAAATGGACGGGTATGACCTGGCGCGGACGATCCGCGCGCTGGAGAAATCCAAGGGCAGCCACACGCCGATCATCGCTTGTACGGCCGATGCGCTTGCCGAGGAGGCCGAGCGCTGCTTCATGGCCGGCATGGATGACTACATGGCCAAGCCGTTGGCGTTGGCGGAAGTTGCAAGGAAGCTCGACCAGTGGCTGCCGCTGGAAACGCGGCCGGTTGAACCCAAGCCTCAGGCAGTCCCGGCAAAACCGGCCGAACTGCCAGTCAACCTGGACCGTATCACCGCAATGTTTCGCAACAATCCCCAGACGCTGGGGGAGGCCGCGCGATTGTTTCGCAGCGTCAACGACCAGGACGCATTGAATTTGCGCACGGCGGTTGACCAGCAGGACGGGGCCACTGTCGCGCATCTGGGACATCGCATCAAGGGCGCGGCCAGGATGCTGGGAGCACATGCCCTTGGCGAACTCGCTGCCGAAATCGAGCGCGCAGCCAAGGCAAACGACTGGCTCGCGGTCGTTGCCGGCATGCGTCAATTCGAAGTCGAGCTGTTGCGGGTCAACGCGTTTCTGGACACGCTTTGAATTTCCAAAAAAAACAAAGGGATGGTGTCATATGGACCTGGGGAAACTGCGTTTCTTGATCGTTGACGATCATGGATTCCAGCGCTGGGAGATGGCGCGCCTGCTGACCGAAATCGGTGCGGCGCATGTTTTTGAGGCCGAGGACGGGCAGGCTGCCCTGGATTTGCTGAGCGATCTTGCCGAACCGATCGACATCGTCATCACGGACCTGAACATGCCGGAAATGGACGGCATGGAACTGGCTCGGCATGTTGGCGAACTCGGCAAGCGGTCGGCCATGATCCTGTGCAGTGCGCTGGACAAGTCGGTGATCGATTCGGTCGGGACAATGGTCGAAATGTATGGCATTCCCCTGCTCGGCGTGATCGAAAAGCCCACCACGGCCGGCAAGCTGGAGGCAACCATCGCCAGGTACGACCTGGTTCGCGGCGCGCTGCGCGAAGTTGACGTGGCCCAACCCATCGTCACCCTTGCGGAAATCGAAGCCGGACTGAAGGGGCGCGAATTCCTGCCCTTTTTCCAGCCGAAGGTCGAACTGGCCACATTGCGCGTTGTCGGTGCCGAGGCGCTGGCGCGCTGGCGGCACCCGCGGCTGGGCATCATCACGGCATCCGAGTTTGCCCGGACCATGGAGGAGAACGGAACGATCGAGGATCTCACATGGATAATCCTGTCGCAGTCGGCGCAGGCTTGCGCCGAGTGGCATCACGCCGGCATCCCGATTTCCGTCGCGGTCAACATCTCGCAGGTTTCCCTGGGCAATGTGGACCTGGCCGAGCAGATTACCGCGTGCATCGAGCAGCACCGCCTGGAGCCGCGCCACCTGCTGATCGAAATCACCGAGTCGGCCACTGCGGTCAACGTTCGCCACGCGATCGAAAACCTCGCGCGCTTGCGCATGCGCGGCTTCCGCCTGTCGATCGATGACTATGGAACCGGCTACTCGTCGATGCAGCAGTTGACCCGCATTGCATTCAACGAACTCAAGATCGATCGCTCCTTCATCAGCCATTGCGGGGCGGCCGGCAGCGACCGGGTGGTTCTTGAGTCGTCGCTTGAGATTGCCCGGCGCCTGAATCTGGTTTCCGTGGCCGAGGGCATCGAAACGCGGGAAGAGTTCCGGACGTTAAAAGAGCTGGGCTGCGACCAGGGACAGGGGTATTTCTTTGCGCGGCCGATGAAAAACAACGACTTCGTCGCCTGGGTCAAGGCCTGGCCGGAAATCGCCGAGGCCATGGCCGCCTAGGCGGGCACGATGCGGCGCACTGCGGCTTGACCCCGGACTGCGGCGTTGAGCCCTTCCCAACGTGCGCGCGCGCCTCAGGCGCCCGGGGAAATCCCCAGCCGTTTGACGCTCCCGGATCCGGCAATCGACTTGGAAACCTTGGCGTCGCCGTAGTACTTGATGTCGCCCGAGCCAGCAACCGACGCGCTCAGGCTTTCCGAGGGCCATACTGTGGCGTCGCCGGAACCGGCAATCGAAATCGCAACGGACCGGGCTTCCAGTCTTCCCGCCTGCACATTTCCCGAACCGGCAATCTTGGCCTCGAAGCCTTGCACCTTGCCGCCAATGACGATGTCGCCGCTGCCGCTGATCTTGGCGCTGGCCTTGTCGGCCGTGAGCGTCTTGATGCGGATGTCGCCGGACCCGGAGATACTCGCCGAAAAATCCTTCGCTGCAAGCGCATCGGCATGGATGTCGCCGGACCCGGCCACGGAAAGGCTTTCGACGGTCTTCGCATCGACGATGATGCGCAGGTCCTTGTAGCTGGTGTTGAGGTTCTTTTCTGCCCAGCGGATCTTCAGCCGGCCGCTTTCGACCACGGTTTCGATCAGCGGCAGAATGTTGTCGTCACCGACCAGGGTGATTCCCTCGCTGGCTCCCTGGCGAACTTCGAGCTTGGCGCTGACGGCCAGGCCGATACCGGTAAAGCCGCTTGCCTGCCGTGTTTCGGTTTTGCTGACTCCGGAACCGCTGACCTTCTTGCCCCAGCCCCAGTTCCAGTCGGCATGGGCGGCGAGGGGCGCGGCGAGCAGCAGCGCGGCAAACGCGCCGGCAAACCGGCGCAGGATTTGGGTCTGGGTCATGGCGTTCTCCATCGGATGCGGGAAGGGTTCCTGCCAATAGGACGCGCCGGCCCGCG
>DASUDU010000156.1:0-22185 GCA_036275435.1 Usitatibacteraceae bacterium
CTTCGGCGGCGCATTGGATCCGGCACTCCTGATCAAGGCATTCATCCTCGGCCTCGTCGAGGGGTTCACGGAATTCCTGCCGATTTCCTCGACCGGGCACCTGATCGTGGTCGGCGACCTGATCGGCTTCAACGATGAAAAGGGCAAGGTTTTCGAGATCTTCATCCAGGCGGGTGCGATCCTTGCCGTGTGCTGGGAATACCGGGCACGCATTCACGCCACCTTCTCGGGCCTGTTCAGCGACCCTCGCGCCCAGCGATTCGCCCTCAACCTGACGATCGCATTCCTTCCGCTGGCGATTCTCGGCCTGGCTTTCAACCGGCAGATCAAGGCCGTGCTGTTTGCCCCGGTGCCGGTTGCATTGGCCTTCATCGTTGGCGGTCTGGTCATCATGGTCGCGGAACGCTGGTATGCCGCGCGGGCTGCGAGCCCGGCAAAGCCGATGATCGACTCGGTCGACGAACTGTCGCCGCTCGATGCGTTGAAGCTCGGACTGGCCCAGTGCGCGGCGCTCATCCCCGGCACCTCGCGCTCGGGCGCGACCATCATCGGCGGGCTGTTCTTCGGCTTGTCGCGCAAGTGCGCGACCGAGTTCTCGTTTTTCCTGGCGATCCCGACGCTGATTGCCGCGACGTTCTATTCGCTGTGGAAGGAGCGCGCGCTGTTGTCGCTTGCCGATGTGCCGATGTTCGGCGTCGGCTTCCTCGCCGCATTTGTGTCAGCGTTCTTGTGCGTGCGCTGGCTGCTGCGCTACATCTCGACCCACGACTTCACGCCGGTCGCCTGGTACCGCATCGCCTTCGGCGTCGTCGTGCTCGGCGTCACCTGGAGCGGCGCGGTCCGCTTCTCCGCCGCTTAGCCTTGCCGGCTACTTGACCCAGGGCGCCTTGCGCGCGACGCACTTTTCCAGAATCTCCATTTCCTGGTCGGTATGGGTCTCGAAAGGCGCCGGCATGAATGCCTGCGGTTCGCTCGCGCGCAACGCGACCAGTCGCGGGCTGTGGCGCGTCGCCTCGATCCGCTCGCGCATTGCCGGTTGATCCGTCAGCATGACTTCGGTCGAGCCCCAGCAGGTGCAGAAGTAGACGCCGTTGCCGCGCGTTTCCAGGTAAATCCCGGTACCGCGGATGCCGATCGTGGCGTTGGAGGCAACCAGGCGCGCGGAACCGCCTTTGCGAAAGGTCGCACCCAGAGCCCCGCTGACCAGGCGCAACACGCCATACAGCGCGCCAAACGCATCCTCCTTGGGCCGCTCGACGCGAAACTCGCTGCGGCTCCTGAGCATGAACGCGCTGTCGCCGATGACGAACACGACATGTCCGTCGGAGCCGGTCGTGACCACGTCGCCGGGCGCGATAACGCTGTCTTTCGTGGCGGGCTTGCCGTTGATCGAGACGCTGCCGCGCAGTTCGTGGATTGGGCGCTCGGCCGCCAGTGACGTCCAGGGCAACAACAGGCCGGCGGCTACGGCCGAACCGCGCTGCAGGAGTTGACGCCGCCGCGTTCGGCGCCACGCCTCGCCCAACCCAACGGATTCACCGGGATCAGGCTTGCTCGACGGTCTTGAATACGGATGCATGGTGCGAAATCTGTCGCGCCAAGGGCCGGACCATTACGACGCGGCGCGGGCAGCGGTGAACTGGCGGATCAGCGCCAGCAGCTGTTCTTCCTGATAGGGCTTGCCCATGTACTCGTTCACGCCGATTTCCAGCGCGCGATTGCGGTGCTTGTCGGCCGTGCGCGAGGTGATCATGACGATCGGGATGCCCTTGGTGCGGGCGTCGGCACGGACATTGCGCGCGAATTCGAAGCCGTCCATGCGCGGCATTTCGATGTCGAGCAGGATCACGTCCGGCTCGATGTCCTGCAGTTGCTGCAACCCGTCGATGCCATCCTTGGCGGTGGCAACCTCGAAGCCCTCGCGGGTGAGCATGCGGCTGGTGATCTTGCGCACCGTCAGCGAATCGTCCACCACCATGACCAGCGGGGCATGGCGCCTGGGAACCGTTGCCGGCGCCGGCTCGTCGGGCCGGGATTCGGCGAACGCCTCGGCCAGCGACTGGCGCTCGACCACAGGAGCCGATGCTGGTTCGGCGGCCGCGATGTCGATCGCGGAATCGGGCACGGGCATGGCCAGCGTTCCCGGTGCGGCATCCCCAGTCGGGGCGGCGGCACTGCCGCGAAACACCAGCTGGACCGGGTTGAGGATCAGGATGATCTGGCCCGCACCGGTCATGGTCGCGCCGGCGATTCCGGGCAGGCGCGCCAGTTGCGGACCGATGTTCTTGACGACGATTTCGCGGTTGCCGACGATCGAATCGACCTGCACCGCGGCGCGGTTCGGGCCGCTCTTGGCCAGCACCACGGCCGCCTTGCGCTGTGCCGAGACGCCCGGGCGTCCGCCCAGCAGCGCTTCGAGGGAACGCAGCGGGTAGCGATTGCCCTTCCAGTCGATCTCGCGCGTTTCCAGGAACGCATCGTAGCGTTTGCCCTTGTATTCTTGGACCTGCTCGATCATCACCGACGGAATGGCGTACACCTGATCGCCAACCGTCACCAGCACAGCCTGCGTCACGGCGAGCGTCAGCGGCAGGGCGATGGTGAAGCGGATGCCACGCCCGGCGGTCGAGGCGATGTCGATCCGTCCACCCAGCGAGAAGATCTCGTTGCGCACCACGTCCATGCCCACGCCACGACCGGATACCTGCGACACCTGTTCGGCCGTGGTGAATCCCGACATGAAGATGAACTGTGTCAGTTGTGCTTCGGTGGCTTCCGCGTCCGCCGCAAGCAATCCCTGGGCGATGGCCTTGTCGCGAATCGCCGCGAAGTTGAGACCGGCGCCGTCGTCGGCGAGCGTGAGCACGACTTCATTACCGACCTGGCGCGCGTCGATCGAAATCTCTCCGGTCTCGGGCTTTCCCGCGGCGAGTCGCTGCTGCGGGGTCTCGATACCGTGCGAAACGGCGTTTCGCAACAGGTGCTCGAGCGGCGCGGTGATCTTTTCCAGCACCGAACGGTCGATCTCCACGCGCGTGCCGCGGAATTCCAGGTTGACCTTCTTGTCGAGTTCCTTGGCGACCTGCCGGAGCAGTCGATAGAAGCGGTCCTGCAGGTTGCCCAGCGGCACCAGCCGCACGCCCATCAGGCCCTGCTGCAGGTCGCGATTGAGCCGTCCCTGGTGCAGCAAGGCGGCCTCGGTTTCGTCGATATTTTTCTGCAAGGACTGTTGCAGCGTTAGCACGTCGTGGAGGCTCTCGGCAAGGAAGCGCGTGAGTTCCTGGGTGCGCGAAAAGCGGTCGAACTCCAGCGGGTCGAAACTCTGCCCCGATTCCTCGGCCTCCTTGATGCGCGACTGGATCTGGCCCTCGGCCTGGATTTCAATCTCGCGCAGCTGGGTGCGCATGCGCGAGACATTGTCGGTCAGTTCAACGAGGGCAGCCTTGAAGTTGAGCATCTCCTGCTCGATCCGCGACCGCGCGATCGCCAGTTCGCCGGCCTCGTTGACGAAGCGGTCGATGGTGTCGGCATTGACGCGCAGCATCGACTGCCGTTCGCGCCCCTCGAGCTTTTCGCCCTCGGCAACGATTTCGGCGCGGGCGGCAGCGAGGACCGCCAGCGGCGCGGGCAGATCCTTGGGCACGTCGGCCAGGACCGGGATGTCGATCGGCGGCGCGGTGAAGTCCCCCGCGGCGAGGCGCTCGATCGAGGCGTTGTAGCGGTCGAGGCGCTCGTCGATCTCCTCGAATTCGGCGGCGGTCGGCTCGACCGATTGGTCGAGCTTGATGATGCGTTCTTCGATGGTATGGGCCAGTTCGCCAAGACGCATCAGGCCTGCCATGCGCGCCGAGCCCTTTAGCGTGTGCAGATGGCGTGCCAGCTCGGCGACCGGCGCGTGGTTCGAAGGACTGGAGCGCCAACGCCGCAACGCGTCGCCCGCAGCCGGCATCAGGTCCTTGGCCTCTTCGAGGAAGATTGGCAACAGGTCGTGATCGATGTCATCAACGATGGTGCGCCGATCCTTGGCCTTGGCAGGCTCGTCGGGGGCCGCCGCGGTTTCGGCCGGCGCAGGCTCCGGCTTCGCCTCCGGCGCCGCGCCGGCAAACGCGCCCGCGGCAGCGGTGAGTGCACCGGCGCTGGCAACGCCGAAAACCGCTGCCGCATCAAACGGCGCCGGGCTTGCAGCCGGCTCGGGTTCCGTGCCGGCAGCTGGGCTTTGCGCAGCCTCGGTTTCCTCGCGCGCGGACACCGCGGGGAATTCTGCTTCCAATGGCGCTGCAGGCGCCGCTTCGATCGGCGGGCTGGGTGGCGCAACCTCGACAACATCGCGATGGGCCGCGTGCAGTGCTTCGCGCAAAGCCACCAATTCCGCGATCAGTTCGGTCTGCGGTTCGGGCGGCTCGTGGATTTCAAGTCCGCGCACCATGCTGGCCAGTGCATCGACCGCGCGGCGTGTTACCTCGCTTTGGTGTGCGTCGAACTGCGGCCGGAACTCAATGGCATCCTGCAGCCATTTTTCCAGCGGGTAGGCAACATCGGCGATCGTGTCGAAGCCGGTGGTGCGCGAGGAACTGGTCAAGGTGTGGGCCGCGCGCATGAAGTCGTGGGAAGCCACGGAAGCCGCCCCGGATTCGAGCCGCGCCATTTCATTGTCGAGCGTCTCGATGTGCGATTCGGCCTCACCCAGGTAGATCCCGAACAGGAACGCCGGCACCACAACCGATCCCACACGCACGTCGGCCGCCGGAGGTTCTTGTTCCAGGATGTCCTCGAGCGCATCGGCGGGCGTCGCGGGAGGCACGCCAGGGGCTGGCTCGATCGGCACCAGGCCCGGCAACTCGCCGAAGATCCGGCTTGCTTCCTCGGCAGGCGTCACAGCGGGTGTGCCCTCGGCCGGTCCGGCTGCAATCGCGGGTTCCTCCAGTGCCATTTCCGGCACCGGCATTTCTTGAGCGGCGGCCAGTTCCATCGGCTCGGGGGCTTCTTGCGGCGGCGCCGGAGCAACCGGCACAGCGTCCAGATCGGGGCCAAGGCCGTCTTTCAAGCGTTCCGCGGCACGGGCGATGACGGTTCCATCGACCCGCGCGTGCCCAGTCGCCTGCAACGATGCGATCCACTGCGCAAACGCCTGGGCGGTATGGTCGATGAACTGGCCCAGGCCCGGCGTCAGCGGCTTGTCTTCCTTCAGCCACTTGTTCATGACCTGTTCGCAATTCCAGGCCACTTCGCCCAGGTCGTTCAACCCGACCATCCGCCCGCTGCCCTTGAGCGTGTGATAGCCGCGCCGGATGGCCGTCATCGATTCCTTGTCGTGCGGTTGTGCGGTTGCCAGGCTGAGGCTGTTGCGGATGGTCCCGACCACCTCGCCGGCCTCTTCGAGGAAGATATCGAGGAGTTCCTGGTCGATTTCCGCGCTCTGCGCGTCGATCAGTTGCACCACCTGCGGTGCCGGCGCCTCGGCCGGCCGTTCCGGGGCGAGGTGACTGAACGCCTGTACCACACCGGTGCGATTCGGATCGGCATGCTCATCGAGCGATTTGAGCGCGGCATCACTCTGCTCTGCCGCCTTGCCGTCGGCCGCAAGCGAGGCTTCTTGGCGCAATTCGAGCACGGCATCGCGAAGCGTTTCGCGCGATTCGGGCGCCTCGGGTTGTTCCTTCCATCCGTCGTAAGCGGCCTGGACCTTTTGTTTGGCCACCTCGACTTCCGCTTTGCCGACCGGGGCGCGCTGGGTTGCCGGAGCCGCCGGGGCCGGGCGCTCGGCGAGCCCGAATCGATACAGTGCGGGCAGCAACACATCCCGCGCATTGACCGATCCCTGCTGCACTGCCGCCACATACAGGCCGAGCGCAGATACTCCTTCGGCGACGGCCTCGGCATCTTCGCCGGCGCCCTTGACCGCCCCGGATGCAAACTGCGTCACCCGTTCGCGCAGCATTTGGTTGAGCGCGGCGGCCTCGTCGAGTTCGAGCATGGCCAACGCGCCGTGAACCTGCGTAAACAGCAGGGGAAGCGCGTTCAGGTCCTTGACCTTCGCCGGATCGCGGAAATACCCGTCGAGTGCGCTTTCGATGGTGGTCAGGTTGACATGCACTTCCTGCCCGACCTGATAGGTGAGCATGCGCTCCTGGGCGCGTTGCGTCATGCTGTCGACCATCGCGTTGGGCCCGGAATCGGGAAGCTGCGTTCCGCTCAGCGTGGCTTTGAGCCGCTCCACCAGCCGGTTGCACTGGTCGGCAAAATCAGTCGACAAGCGGAAATAGTTCTCAAGCGAGGATTCCAGGAACAGGAACGCCGTCGCCACTTCCAGCGCGAGGGCTTCGCCGACCGGGGCCGTGGAGCGCTTGAGCTGGACCCCGATCCCGCCAAGCACTTGCAGCAACGCGGTGATTTCGCGCATCGGCTGTTGTTGACTGGTGCGATAAAGGGTCTCTGCCTGCTGGACATAGGGATCGATTGCAGCGCGGTTGCCGCTGGTGAAGCGCAGCCAGTTGTCCTTTTGCGCCTGAACCTGCTCACGCAGGGTGCGGATGGCTGCACGCGTCTGCGCATCGTGCTCGGCAACATCGCCCGGAGTTGTGGCTAGCAGCTGCTCAAGGTTGTACAGCTCGCGAATTTTGCGCAGCCGCTCGGTCTGCGCCGGCGACCGGCCGATGACCAACAGGAGGTCCCGGAACAGCTTTTCCGGCACCTTCTGGATGCCGTCGATCAGCAGCTTGATCTGCTGGTCGATGCGCCCCAGCAACTGTACGGCCAAAGAGCCGGCTCCGGCCGGATTCTCCGCGATGGCGTCGAAGAACCCGCTGGCGGCAAACCAGAATGCGCGTGACGGCGAAGTCGCCTGGAGTGCTTCGATGGAGAAGGTCGCGTTGCGCATTTCGCGCGCGCCTGCGACGAAGTCCTTGTCGCGCAGCAACTTGAGCAGCCCCGCCTGGTACATCAGCCGGCGTTGTTTGATGGCCTCGGTCATCATCTCTGCGCGCGGCAACGCGATCGTGTCCTCGGCCGCCGGCAGCACGACGGAAAGATCCGGGGAAAACAGGTCCGACTCGGCGGCGTCATTGGCGCCACGCGCGCGGTTGACCCGCAGATAGGTGCCGGCCATGAGCATCGGCCGGTCCGGCTCGCCGGACATCAGGCGATCGAGGTATCCGAGCAGGTCCGTCATCGCCTCCTTTGCCGCCGCGATGCGCTCCGCCATGTTGCTGCGCGAATTTGGATCGGACTCCAGGGTCGCAATCAGGCGTTCCAGTTCCTCGTTGAATAGCGTCGCGGCACCCAGGCCGACCATGGAAAGCGCGCCGGTGACCTGATGCAGGTGCGTCGACGCGTACTTGGCGGGCTTGGCGTCCGCGGGCTCGAGCGCGAACTTGTCGAGCTGGATTCGAGCCTCGTTCAGCGAGTGCTCGATCTCCGCCTTGACCCAGGAAAGCGGGCCGATGTCAAAAGCTTGCGGGGTGGCGGACATGAGCGATCAGCGAGGGTATGGGAGGACGCGGCCTACAGCTTGAAGCCCGAGACCGAGGCCTTGAGGTCATTTGCCACTTCAGCGAGTTCGCGAATCGAGTTTGCCGACTGCTGCGTTCCGGACGTGGTTTGCCGGTTGATTTCCAGGATCCCCTGCATGTTGCGGGCAGCGCGGTTGGCCGACACGGCCTGCGCTTGCGTTTCGGCCGAAATTCGCTGAATCAGCGACGCGAGGCTCTTGGTCACCGAGTCGATCTCCGCAAGGGCCTGGCCCGCCGCGTCGGACAGCTTCGCCCCTTCCACCACACCCGTTGTCGACTTTTCCATGGCGGCCACGGCGTCCTGCGTGTCGGCCTGAATGGTCTTGACGATCGCCGCAATCTGTTTCGTGGCTTCGCCGGAACGCTCCGCCAGGCGTTGCACTTCCTCGGCCACGACCGAGAAGCCTCGCCCGGCCTCGCCGGCAGACGCGGCCTGGATTGCCGCGTTCAAGGCCAGCACGTTGGTCTGCTCGGTGATGTCCGAAATCAGTTCGACGATTTCACCGATTTCCTGGGAGCTCTCGCCAAGGCGCTTGATGCGCTTGGACGTGTCCTGGATCTGGTCGCGAATGTCATTCATGCCGGCGATGGAGTTTTGCACCGCCAGCCGTCCCTTTTCGGCAGCCGCCAGGGAGCGCATGGCCACCTGCGAAGATTCTTCCGCATTGCTTGACACGCGCGAGAGCGTTTCCGCCACCGCCAGCACATCCTTGGTGGTGTCCTGGATCTCGTGGGACTGCTTTTCGGCGGCTTCCAGCAGTTGCACCGACATCGCTTGCGCCTGCTGGGATTTCACCGACACCTGGCCGGAGGCGTTGTTTACGCCGGTCACCAGCGTTCTCAGTTCGTCAATCGTGTAATTCATCGAGTCGGCGATGGCGCCGGTGATGTCCTCGGTCACCTTGGCGCGAATCGTCAGGTCGCCGTCGGCCAGGTCTCCCATCTCGTTGAGGAGCCGCAAGATTGCTTCCTGGTTGCGCTTGTTTTCGGTTTCGGACTCCTTGGCACGCTTGCGGGCGTCGGCGAGGAAAACCACCG
Organism: Usitatibacteraceae bacterium; assembly: GCA_036275435.1. Classification (GTDB taxonomy): domain Bacteria; phylum Pseudomonadota; class Gammaproteobacteria; order Burkholderiales; family Usitatibacteraceae; genus UKL13-2. The sequence continues at coordinate 8,547 of DASUDU010000156.1, forward strand.
CAATGACCGAAAGAACCGCGAGGGACATCGCGCCGAAAATCAGGGCAAGTACGAGCGGCAGGTAGCTTTGCAGGTCGGCGAACGCGCCTTGGAGCTGTTCAACGTTCCCCAACAGTTGCTCAGACCCCTGTTGCAGCGCCCGGCCAGACTGACGCGCGGACACCAGCTTTTGCACATTGCTGAGGATCGGCGCGATGTTTGCCTCGAATTCGGCAAATTGCGTGCGCAGCTTGGCGGCCTTGGCACGCGCGTCGGCATCGCGCAAGGCGGAGATCCCCAGCGTTTCGGAGCCGCTTTCCAGCGCCTTGAGAATCTCGCGAAAATCGTTGGTGTCCTTTCCCATCAGGAACGGTGTTTCCTGGTCGATGACATCCGAACCGAGGATTTCCGCGGCACCCTTGCCGAGACGCTCGGCGAAGAAGATCAGGCGATTGACCTTCAAGACCTGCGCCGGCGCCACGCCGCCTTGCTGCATCAATCCCGTCAGGTCCTGCGAGAGGGCGGCCAGTTCTTCAGTTCCCGCGCGCACCTGCGTGACGTTGCGCGACAAGTCGATCAGGTCGCCTTTGGCAGCAAGGATTGCGGTCGTCGATTTTGAAGCGTCGCCGAACCGCTTGGTCAACTCTTCCAGGCGGGAGGTCAGCTCCTCGCTGGCCCGCGCGGAAGGAACTGTGGAGCCGAATGCCTCTCCGCCATTGTTGAGTACATCCAGGTAACGCTGGAATTCGTCGCGACTGTCCTGCAGTTGGGGAAACGCTTGGGCGTAACCGCGTGCCGCAAGGCCGGCGGACAGCGCCAAGCGCTGGGTATGGAACTGCAATTGCGACGTCGTGTTGGTGTAGGCAGCGAGGTTTCTGCGGTTGTAGCCGTCCCAGAAAATTGCGGCAACGGTTAGGGCGCCGAAGATGCCGGCGATGGCGAGCAGGATCGGCAGTTGCTGTTCGGCGGGGCGGTCGCCAATGAACGGCAACTTGAAGCCGCCAATGTCCCGCTTGGCCTTGGCGACTTGCGTGGACGCCAGTTCTGCCTTGATGCGGCGCGTCTGATCGCCCGAGCCCGTGGAGGGGGCGCCTGTCGATCCGCCGGTCGTGGCCGCGCTTTGTGGGGCAGCCTTGCCGCGACGCAAGAATCCAAACAGGCCAGCACCGCCTTTGCTTGATTGGCCGCCGCCCTTACCCGGAATTTTGATCGCCATGAATCCGTCTCCGTTAGAAATCTTGCGAAGGTGCGACCGTCTCGCGCGGGGCCGAGCTGCCGACTTCCAAAAAGGCTGCGCTGGCCGCCAGCTTCGGCAGGTCCAGTTCGAACCAGGTCGCACCCGACTGGTCGCGCAGGCATGAACCGGCCCACGGAACGAGGGGCGCAACCGTGTTGTCGCGCGTGAACTGGTCAGGATTGCGCAACCCGAGCATGCGGCTGACCAGCAACCCGGAACCCTCGACCAGGCGGTCGCTGATCAGGATGACGCGCCGGTCCATTCCCGGCCCGGTCGCTTCGCCACCATGCAGGCGCGCCAAGTCGGCGATGGAATACAACTTGCCGCGGACGTTGGCTACACCCCGAAACCACGGTTGGGTCAACGGCACTGCCGCAATCGCCGGAACCGGAATCACTTCCGAAACGTCCGTCAGGTTGACCAGCCAGTTCTCCGCTCCGACCTGGAATCCGAGCTTGGATGCCGACGTCTTCCGGCCGGCCAGTTCCCGCAAGCGTTGCGCAACGTTTTGCTGGAACTCGCGGAGACTGGTCTTGCGGGCCATGGTTCGATCAGCCCAGCGCCTTGATCTTCGCCAGCAAGTCCGCCGCATTGACGGGCTTGACGATGTAATCCTTGGCACCCTGGCGCATGCCCCAGATCTTGTCGGTTTCCTGGTCCTTGGTGGTGCAAATGAAAACCGGGATATGTTTGGTCCTTTCCTCGCGGGTGATGGCGCGGGTGGCCTGGAACCCGTTCAGGCCCGGCATGACGACGTCCATCAGGATCAGGTCCGGCTGCTCAGCCTTGGCGCGCTCGACCCCTTCCTCGCCGCTGATCGCAGTCACCGTCGCGTAGCCGGACTTGGCGAGAATGCCCTCAAGAAAGGCGCGTTCCGTGGGTGAGTCGTCAACAATCAGTATCTTCTTGATGGTCATGGTTGCTCCACAAAAAATGATCCTCTGCGGATCGGTGCTGTCTTACCCTCTTCCCGGGGCGTGACTGCCGTCGCGATGGGTTTGGACCGCCGTGAGCAGGCTGTCCTTGGAAAAAGGCTTGGTCAGGTACTCGTCCGAGCCAACCATGCGGCCACGCGCCCGATCGAACAGGCTGTCCTTTGAGGAAAGCATGATGACCGGCGTATTTCGATGCTTGGCGTTCTTCTTGATCAAAGCGCAGGTCTGGTAGCCGTCGAGGCGCGGCATCATGATGTCGACAAAAATCAGGTCTGGCTGGTGATCGGCAATCTTGGCCAAGGCATCGAATCCGTTTTCCGCAAGGATGACCTGGCAACCTGCCTGCATCAGGAAGATCTCGGCCGAGCGCCGGATGGTGTTCGAATCGTCGATCACCATCACCCGAACACCCGCAAGTGGTTTTGTGTCTGCCACGCCTAGGTTCCTGTCAATTGGCGGTTCTGGGCCCTTCCGGCACGCTTCGGCTTCCGGTCACATCGTACCCCGAACCATCGCGGGCGTCTCAGCTTGATCCGGCGACCACCGCCAGTGTCGTCAACGATCTTTCGACCGGGGCGGAGAAGATTATCCATGTTTCGGCCATTGCACAATATCGGCAGGCCGAAAAAATGCACCCGTTTCCGAGCGGGTACCGTCAGACCTCGATGGGCTCAAAATCGTCCTTTCGTGCGCCGCACTCGGGACAGCACCAGCTGATCGGGACGTCCTCCCATCGGGTACCGGGAGGGATGCCGTCCGCGGGCCAGCCCTCGGCTTCGTCGTAAATCAGCCCGCAAACCAAGCACATCCAGCGCTTTGACGGTGTCGATTCTGTCACGGTCATTTTTCAAGAAGTTACAATTGGGCTTGCGCAGGCGGATGTCGCAGGTATGTCGCAGGTTCATCCAAGGCTTCCGGGAAGCGCGCGCCGCGGAATCATATCTGCAAACTTCCCCAACCACCAACGTCGGTCAAAAAACATGCCAGCAAGTTTGCCTCCGCCACCTGCCGTACTCGCGTTTGCGGCCAGCGATCCGTCTTGCGGTGCCGGCCTGGCCGCCGACATTCTCAGCCTGGCCAGCATGGGGTGTCACCCGTTGTTGGTCTTGACCGCGATCACGGTGCAGGATACTTCCGGTGTCGAGGGAATGCTGGCGATGGACTCTGATTGGGTGGCCGACCAGGCCCGGGCAATCCTCGAGGATGTCCCGGTCAGCGCCTTCAAGATCGGCGTGATGGGCAGTGTGGAAAACATCGCCGCGATTGCCGAAATTGTCTCCGATTACCCGGAGATTCCACTGGTACTGGACCCGGTCTTCGTTTCCGGTCGTGGTGATGAACTGGCCGGCGACGATTGCGTTGAGGCGATCAAGGAACTGCTCGTCCCGCAGGCAACCGTGCTGACGCCAAATACGCCGGAACTGCGGCGCCTGGCGCTGGCCGATGACGAATCCGACCCGGGCATTGAGGTTCTGGCACGGCGCCTCCTGTCGATGGGCGCGGAACATGTGCTGGTTACCGGCACGCATGAATCGACAGCGGACGTGACCAACATCCTGTTTGGCGACCAGGGAATCCTGCGCACCGATACCTGGCGCCGGCTGCCGGGGAGTTACCATGGATCGGGTTGCACCCTGGCGGCGGCGATCGCGGCGATCCTGGCGCGCGGGGTCGACTTGCCGGATGCCGTTCGCGAGGCGCAGGAATACACCTGGCAGACGCTGGCCAACGGATACCGCCCGGGCATGGGTCAGTTCATTCCGGATCGGATGTTCTGGGCGCGCGACGAAGAAGATACTGAGGCAGCTGCGACCTCGGTTTCGCCAGCCAGCCTGGCCAGGAATTAGGCGATGAGCCGGGGACTTGGCGGCAACGCAGACGGAACCTTGGCGGCGGGTCAGCGCGCGCTACGCGGTTTGTATGCCATCACCCCGGATTGGCAGGACACCCGGCGCTTGTGCGATGCCGTCGGCGAGGCGATTCTTGGCGGCGCGGCAGCGATCCAATACCGAAACAAGAAGGCGCCCCCGGAGCTGGCGTGGAGGCAGGCCGAGGCACTGGCCAACCTGTGCAAGCCTGCTGGCATACCGCTGATCATCAATGACGACGCCGAACTGGCGATTGCGCTTCGTGCCGATGGCGTGCATCTGGGCATGGCCGATGCCGCGCTGTCGCAGATCGGGACAGTCAAGGCGCGGCTTGAGCAAGCGGGATCGGCGGCGATCGTCGGAATTTCCTGTTACAGCGAACTGGCGCGGGCACGGGCGGCGGAAACCGCGGGTGCAGACTATGTCGCATTCGGCAGTTTTTTTGCATCCTTGACGAAGCCGGCCGCTTCCCGCGCATCCGTCGACCTTTTGAACCGGGCGCGTGCCGCCCTGCAGGTGCCGCTGGTGGCGATCGGGGGAATTACCACCGTGAACGCGTCCTGCCTGATCGAAGCGGGTGCAGATGCCATTGCGGTGATCAGCGATCTTTTCGAGCGTGCAGACATTCGCAGGCAGGCCCAACTTTTCAAGGAAATGTTCAATGAAGTCGTTCAGCAATAGCCAGCGCTTGTTTGCAGCGTCGCAGCGGTTCATTCCTGGCGGTGTGAATTCTCCGGTGCGCGCGTTTCGCGCGGTGGGAGGGACCCCGCTGTTTTTCCGCGAAGCGCGGGGGCCGCACCTGTGGGATGCCGATGACAATCGCTACATCGACTATGTCGGTTCCTGGGGTCCGGCCATTCTTGGTCATGCCCACCCGGAGGTGATCGAAGCGGTCGCGGCGCGGGCGGCCAAGGGATTGTCGTTTGGAGCGCCGACGGAACTGGAACTGGAACTGGCCGAGCGGCTCTGCACGCTGATGCCGTCGATTGAGCAAGTGCGCCTAGTCAGCTCAGGGACTGAGGCGACGATGAGCGCGATTCGACTCGCTCGCGGATTTACCGGCCGCAACAAGATCATCAAGTTCGAAGGCTGCTACCACGGCCACGCCGACGCCCTCTTGGTCAAGGCCGGCTCGGGTGCCCTGACTTTTGGTCATCCCAGTTCCGCCGGGGTTCCGGCCTCGGCGGCGGAGCACACACTGGTGCTTCCGTACAATGACGCGCAGGCCGTGGAACAGGCGTTTTCCGCGAATCCGGGCGAAATCGCTGCGGTCATCGTCGAGCCGATTGCCGGCAACATGAATCTGGTTGTGCCGGGGCCGGGTTATCTGGCGAAGCTGGCTGCGATTTGCCATGCAAACGGCGCGTTATTGATCTTCGATGAGGTGATGACCGGCTTCCGGGTTGGTCTGGGCGGCGTCCAGGGGCTGTTTTCGATCAAGCCCGACCTGACGACACTGGGCAAAGTGGTTGGGGGCGGCATGCCCCTGGCTGCATTTGGCGGCCGCAAGGATGTTATGGCGAGCCTGGCCCCGCTGGGCGCGGTTTACCAGGCGGGGACGCTGTCTGGAAATCCGGTCGCGGTCAGCGCCGGACTGAAGACGCTGGAGGTCGTTTCGCGGGCCGGATTTTATGAAAACCTGTCGGCAACAACGCGGCAATTGACCGATGGTCTTTCGTCGATTGCCCGTGAAATGGGGTTGCCGTTTTCGGCTGCCTCGGTAGGGGGCATGTTCGGCGTCTATTTTTCAACCGGGGTCCCGGCGTCGTTTGACGATGTCATGAAATGCGACCGTGAATTTTTCAATCGGTTCTTCCATGAAATGCTGCGTGAGGGTGTCTATCTCGCACCATCGGCCTTCGAGGCCGGGTTCGTGTCGGCCGCGCATGGAGACCAGGAACTTGCGGAGACCTTTGCGGCGGCGCGGCTTGCATTCGGCCGGGCAAATTCCGGTCAGCGTGCGTAAGTTCGTTGCCATTCCTGTTTGGTCGTTCCAGAATGCGTGACGATCCGTTGTCCACGAGCCCCCGGTAGATCGGATGAATGCACTCGTTATCCTCGGCTTGATATTCCTGCTTGGCGCGGTCCTGGCCATGTTCTACGCGCGCTCAGGGCAGGGTGTTGTGGTTCAGGCGGCCGTTACCAAACCGGACTTGCCGTCGCTTCCGCGCGATCCGGTGACGGGCGCCTATACCTTTGCATCCTTGAATGCCCACGTTGCCGAACGGCTGAAGAATGCAGATGTTGAAGCCGCGCTCGGTGGCTTCGCACTGCTGCTGGCCGGTTTCGAACCCGCTGTTCGCGCCGATCGCGAGCAGACACCGGCGATTGACGAAGCTGATCTTGCACGGATCGCGAAACGTCTCGCCCAAGCGTTGCGTTCCAGCGATTTCCTGGCGCGAACAGATGACGGGTTATTGGCTGTTGTGGTGCCGCAGGTGTCGGATCGGGAAACCGCGGCGCGGGTTGCACAGAAGGTGATCGAATCTGCGCGCTTGCGCGACAAAGAGGAAGGGGTCTCCCGGGAATTGGAAACAACGACCCATATCGGCATCAGCCTGTTTCCCGGTGATGCGCAGGACGTCGAGTCTCTCTTGGCCGACGCAAAACAGGCGCTTGACGCGGCAAGGCGCGAGGGGACGGGAAGCGTACGCTTTTTCGAGGCGCCAAACCCGGCCTGAACCCCTAATGTGTCCGGATCGGGAATCCGGCGCGAAGGTCAGCGGGCGCGCATCCCTGCGACGAACTCTGCAACCGCGTTGCGCTCATTCTCGCGCATGCGCGAGGCAATCGCGTTCATTTGCAGATTTTTGCGTTCGCCGGTGGCGTATTGGCGCAACGCTTCCACGGTGTATTCCGGCCACTGGCCCGCGAGCCGCGGATATTGTGCTGGGATTCCGGCACCCGCGCCACCGTGGCAGCCGGCACAGGCAGGGACTTTGCGCTCGGGAATGCCGCGCCGGTAGATCTTTGCGCCTTCGGTCGCTTGCGCCTCGTTTCGGGCCACGGCAATGGGCTTGCCCCTTTGCGCGAAGTAGTAGGCGCCGACGGCATCCATGGCCTTTGCGTCCAAGCCCTGCGACATGCCTTGCATGATGGCGTTTTTTCGCTCGCCGTTCTTGAAAAGGGCCAATTGCTTGGCGATATACTGCGCGGGCATTCCGGCGAGGTTCGGGTTGGCCGAAACCGGACTGATACCGTCCAGTCCGTGGCATGCAACGCAAACCGTGCTGGCGATTTGTTTGCCCTGGGCCAATTGCTCTGCGCGATTGGGTGCTTCCGGCTTGGGCGCCGGATCCGCAGCGAATGCGCCAGTGGTCACGCTCAACAGGACGGCCGCTGCAGCAATTACACCCTTCATTTTATTGCCCTTTATCTCTTTTCCGGTTCAGCGAATCGCCCCGAATTTTATCCGAACCCCCACTCAAAGTGGAAAAATCCCTATTCAGTAGCCTTCGCTATTCAAAATCGGCCCATGATTTGCATGAATTGCCGCCAGATATTGGTTCGGAAATCGCATTTGTCGGCCGCTCAAACAGCGGAAAATCGAGCGCAATCAATGCGTTGGCCAATCACAAGCGGCTGGCTTTCGTTTCCAAGACACCGGGCCGCACCCAGCTGATCAATTTCTTCGAGTTTGGCGACGATCTGAAGCTGGTCGACTTGCCCGGATATGGCTACGCGAAGGTTCCCGAAAAGGTGCGCTTGCATTGGCAAGGCGTTTTGGCCGATTTTGTTGCGAACCGGGCGGCGTTGCGCGGTTTGGTCGTCGTCATGGATGCGCGCCATCCCCTCGGGCCCTTGGACTGGCAACTGCTCAATTGGTATCTGCCGACGGCAAAACCCGTTCATTGCTTGCTGACGAAGGCAGACAAACTTTCGCGCAGTGATCAGGCTTTGACCTTGCGACGAGTCAAGGCGGAACTGGACCTTTCCGGCGCCAATTCAACCGTTCAGCTGTTCTCCAGCTTGAATCGCCAGGGGGTTGAGGAGGCGACGTCACGCATCGCGCAGTTGCTGGGACTTCAAGTCGCGCGGGTGACGGAAAAGAAAAAGGGCACGGGAAAAGGGAACCCGTGCCCTTGAAACAGCCCACGCGAAAACACCACAGTGGGCACCCGCTCAGGGAGGAATAGCGGGGAGGTTGTTACACCTCGTAGAATAGGACTGGACTTTCCGGAATTGGTTCCCGGCAACTTGCAGAATCGAGGACGCAACATGGATTTGGGGTCTTTCCCACAGCGGCGCATGCGCCGACTTCGACGCACAGGCTTCCTCCGCGACTTGGTCCGGGAATCACGGCTCAGTGCTGCGGACCTGATTTACCCGGTGTTCCTGCTTGACGGCAAGTCGCGTCGCGAGCCGGTCGAGTCGATGCCCGGCGTTGAGCGGCTGTCCCTCGACCTTTTGTTCCCTGTCTGTGAGGAAATGTTGAAGTTGGGCATTCCGGCGTTGGCACTGTTCCCGGTCATTGCATCGGGAAAGACCCCCGATGGGCGCGAGGCGGCCAATCCCGACGGGCTGGTTCCGGTTGCGGTACGCGAAATCAAGCAACGGTTTGCGGACTTGGGCGTCATTTGCGATGTGGCGTTGGATCCGTACACAACCCATGGCCAGGACGGGCTGATCGATGAAACCGGGTACATCCTGAATGATGAAACGATCGAGGTTCTGGTCCGTCAGGCCACGGTGCAGGCGGCTGCGGGGGCGGATGTGGTTGCACCATCGGACATGATGGATGGCCGCGTCGGCGCAATTCGCCGCGAGCTCGATTCGATGGGACACATCCATACGGCCATCCTGGCGTATTCCGCCAAGTACGCCAGTGCCTTTTACGGCCCGTTCCGCGACGCAGTCGGCTCGGCGAAGAACCTTGGAAAAGGCAACAAGGCGAACTATCAGATGGATCCGGGCAATAGTGACGAAGCCCTGAGGGAGATCGCGCTTGATATTGGCGAAGGGGCGGACATGGTGATGGTCAAGCCCGGAATGCCCTATCTGGATATCGTGCGCCGCTGCAAGGACGCATTTGGCGTGCCGACTTTTGCCTATCAGGTTTCCGGCGAGTACACGATGTTGAAGGCTGCCGCTCGGCACGGATGGTTGGATGGCGAGGCTTGCATGATGGAGTCGCTGTTGGCATTCAAGCGGGCGGGCGCCGACGGAGTCCTGACTTATTTTGCATTGGAAGCTGGGCGCTTGCTTGGTGCATCGCGGGGCTGATCGCCGGCCTGCCCCTGCAGGGCGAACGCCTGCTTGGCTTCGGGAAGGGTCAGCCGTTTGGGCGCGCGCGGATGCGCGACGCTTTGCGCGCGGACGGTGATTCTTGCCAACGCCCCTTTGAATTCAAACTCAAAGCCTGCAATCGTGCCCGCCGGGGAAGTGGACCCCGGCTGCCCACTAGTCAACCGGTAACGGATTCCGGATCGCATCAGGAAGTGTTCGAACAATTTCGGTTCGGTTGCCGAAATCTCCAATTCGATCGGCGATTCTGGAGTGGCGAGTCCGCTCACAATCGCACCGCCGATCCTGGGTCGAAAGGCCTCCAGCAGTTCCATGCATTCCAGTGCGATGGAGCGCAGGCGATCGTTGAGCAACTGCCGCGTGCCCGGGTCAAATAACGAAAAATGCGCATTGAGCGCGCGGTCGACTTCATCGTCGGATGGGAGCCGGGCTGATGCGGGGAGCCTGAGTAGCTTGAGGGCCTTCAATTTCGCCGCATGGTAGTCGGATTGTCCTTCGGCGATGAGGCGTGCCGCAGCTTGCGCAATCTGCTGAACCTGATGGCTCGCCCGGTGCCGCTCTTGCTGGTGGCGCGCAACCTTCGATCGACCGGACATTGGGGACGCTAGAAGATTTGGTTCTTGATCTCTTCGCTGGGCCGATTGGCTTCGCGAAGCGCAAGCGGGCCGTCTCGGACATTTCCGGCCGATTCCGCGTAAACAAACTCCATCCGCGTCATGCCATCCTTCGCCGTGTCTGAGCTCAAGGGAAGAACAACGATCCCGGGCGGAGGCTCGAACGGCGATTCCGGCTTGCCCTTGAGCGCTGTTGACATGAAGCCCATCCAGATGGGCAATGCCGCACGCCCACCGGTTTCATTGTTGCCCAGGTCGGCAGGATTGTCGAAGCCGATCCAGGAGACGGCGACCAGCTGGCTGTTGTATCCGGCGAACCATGCATCGAAATGGTCGTTGGTCGTGCCGGTCTTGCCTGCGAGGTCACCCCGACCGAGCGACATGGCGGCCGCGGCGGTTCCGCTGCGCACGACATCGCGCATCAGGCTGGTCATGATGAACGCGTTGCGCGGGTCGATGACCTGCTCGGCGCGCTTCGGACCATCGCTTGCAGCGTTTACCGTGACTGGTTCCGCTTCAAACAGCGCCTGGCCCTTGTCATCGGTAATCCTCTGGATGAAGTATGGCTTTACGCGGTAGCCTCCATTGGCGAACACGGAGTAGGCGCCTGCCATTTCCAGTGGGGAAGTGGCCCCGGCGCCCAGCGCCAGGGTCAGATACGGTGGATGGAGTTTTGGGTCGAAGCCAAAACGCGTGATGTAATCCTGGGCATAGTTCGGCGTAATGGCCTGCAGGATTCGGATGGAAACCATGTTTTTTGACTTGGCCAGCGCGGTGCGCACGGTCATCGGACCCTCGTACTTGCCATCGTAGTTCTTTGGCTCCCAAACCTGACCACCGTTGCGCCCGGGGTCGAAGACAACCGGTGCGTCATTGACGATCGTCGCGGGTGTGAAGCCCTTTTCCAAGGCCGCGGAATAGACAAAGGGCTTGAAGCTTGACCCTGGCTGCCGCATGGCCTGTGTGACATGGTTGAACTTGTTGCTGGCAAACTCGAAGCCGCCGACCAAGGCCCGAATGGCGCCGTCGTTGGGGTCGACGGCAACGATGGCGGCCTCGACCTTGGGCAGTTGCGCGATCAACCAATTCCCCTTGTCGTCCTTGATCAAGCGGACAATGGATCCGCGCACCGGTTTGGCCGGTGACTGCCGTTCCGCAAGTGCCCGCGCCGCGAATTTCAGGGCGTCGCCGCTCAACGTGACGGTATCGCCGCGCTTGGTATACGCCATCAGCTGCTTGCTGTCGGCACTCAGGACGACCGCCGGCATTTGGTCCGCTAGGATTTCCCGTTCCTGAAGGGCTTCGTCGGCCGCCTCTTCGGCTTCCTCGCGAGACGTGGGAAGCGCCACAAACCCCTCTGGTCCGCGGTAGCCGTGCCGGCGGTCATACTCCAGCACGCCGCGGCGCAGGCTGCGCACGGCGGCTTCCTGCTCCTCGCGGCGGATGGTCGTAAAGACGCGGATGCCCGACACATAGGCCCGTTCACCATATTGTTTATAGAGGTCCTCTCGAACCATCTCGGCGATATGTTCGCCACTGACGGGGTACATGACGCGGTCGCGATTGAATTGCAGGACCTGTGCCTTGGCTGCCTGCTGCGCCTCAGGCGTCAGGAAACCCAATTCGCCCATCCTGCGGAGCACGTAATGTTGTCGCAACGTGGCGCGCTTGAGGTTGTTGAACGGGTTGTATTGCGAGGGGGCCTTTGGAATTCCGGCGAGCATTGCTGCCTCCGCGACGCCAAGCTGGTCCAGGTTCTTGCCAAAATAGACCCGCGAGGCGGCAGCGAAGCCATGCGCGCGATTGCCAAGAAAAATATGGTTCAGATAGATCTCGAGAATCTGATCCTTCCGAAGATTGTGCTCGATTTTGTAAGCAAGTAACCACTCCGAAACCTTTCGGGTCAAGGTGACTTCGTTGGTCAGGAAGAAATTGCGCGCGACTTGCTGGGTGATGGTCGAGGCGCCGCCTTGCATTTTTCCGTGGGTGAGGATGCCGGATGCGGCTCTGGCAAGGCCAATGAAGTCAACGCCGCCGTGCCTGTAGAACCGCTCATCCTCCGCGGCGATGACGGCCTGTTTCATCACGTCCGGGATGTCGGACACTTTGACAAAGAAGCGCTTTTCTTCGCCAAATTCCCCGAGCAGGTCGCCCTCCACAGTAAGGACACGCAGGGGCAGTTTGGGACGGTATTCGGTGACGGCCTCGATCGAGGGCAGGTTTGGGTAGACCAAAACAATCGTCAGTGCCACAATGGCAAAGGCCACCAGTGCCAGTGATCCGAGCAGGATTACAGGGTAAATCCACCAGCGAGAGACCATTCTTTCCCGATCAAAGTGATAAGGCTGTCAGCCGCCGGATTATATCGGTGCGGCTTTCTCCGTCTTTCAATGCTGCGACGCCATCATGGCGAGAAACTGGCAAGTTGTCGCAAATCCGAAATTGCTGCACTGCGATTAAAGCAATTTCGAGGTTCCAAAGAAATTGCTTTACACGTCCACAGGTTGTTGCTAGGATTTAATGTAATTTGTGCATAGTCTGCCAATCGAATTCACCAGTTTAGGGGCTGGGCGGTTCCCATGTTCATTGAAAAGCTGGCATCCAGGTTCGAATTTCTCAGTGCCAAGACACCACCACTGATCGGGGTCGACATCAGTTCGTCCTACATCAAGATGGTCGAGATTGTCGACCGCGGCAAGGGGTTGTACGGCATCGAGCGCTATGTGATCGAACCGCTTCCGAAAGACACCGTCACGGACGGCAATATCGCGAATATCGAGGCCGCGGGCGAAGTCATGAAGCGCGCGCACAAGCAACTCGGTACCCGAATCCGCAACGTCGCGCTCGCCTTGCCCGCCTCGGCCGTGATCACCAAGAAGGTGCTGCTTGCCGCGGATCAGCGCGAAGAGGACATGGAATTCCAGGTCCAGTCCGAGGCGAACCAGTACATACCGTTCAGCCTTGAGGAAGTGAACCTGGATTTCCAGGTCATAGGACCGGCACCGAATAACGTGGAAGAAGTCGAGGTGCTGATCGCCGCGTCGCGCAAGGAGAAGATCGAGGATCGCCAGGCGGTTGCCGAGGCGGCCGGCCTGAAGACGGTCGTCATCGACGTCGAGTCGTATGCCGCACTGGCGGCTTTTGACATGATCAAGGGTGCAGCGACCGGGATCGAAGACAAGGACGTCACGGCGATCGTCGACATCGGCGCGCAAACGACGCGCGTCAGCGTCATGCATGAGGACCAGCAGGTCTATACCCGTGAGCAGCAGTTGGGCGGCTACCAACTGACCCAGGATATCTCCCGCCAGTTCGGGATGCCCCTGGAAGAGGCGGAAGTCGCGAAGAAGAGCGGCGGGCTGCCGGAAAATTATCATCCTGACGTTCTGCAGCCTTTCAACGAAAAGGTCGTGCTGGAAATTTCCAGGGCGCTGCAATTCTTCTTTACCTCGACGCAATTCAGCAAGGTCGATCACATCCTCCTTTCCGGGGGCTGTGCGATGCTCGATGGCCTTGAGGAAATGGTCGCCCAGCGCACCCAAGTGCATACGCTGATCGCGAACCCTTTTGCAAATATGGCGGTTTCATCCAAGATCAAGCCACGCCAGTTGACGATTGACGCCCCGGCATTGATGGTGGCGTGCGGTTTGGCGATGCGGAGGTTCGATCCATGATGATGCGAATCAATCTGCTTCCGCACCGTGAGGAAAAGCGCAAGGCGCGGCAGAAGCAGTTTGCCATTCTGGCGGGTTTTGCCGCAGT
>DASUDU010000157.1:0-6220 GCA_036275435.1 Usitatibacteraceae bacterium
TCGACCTGGATGTCCGGTTCAATGCCCTTGGCCTGGATGGACCGGCCGTTCGGCGTGTAATAGCGCGCCGTCGTCAACTTGATCGCCGTGGTGTTGCCCGGAAGCGGCAGGATGGTCTGAACCGACCCCTTGCCGAAGGTCTGCGTTCCCATAACGGTTGCGCGCTTGTGGTCCTGCAGTGCCCCGGCAACGATCTCGGAGGCCGATGCCGTGCCGTTGTTGACCAGCACCACCATCGGAACGTTCTTGATCGCGGGGGGGAGCTTCGAAAGATAATCTTCGCGCGAACCTGAGCGCATGTAGTTTTCCTTGCGCGCATGCAGGCGCATGCGCGAATCCTGGATGCGGCCGTCGGTATAAACCACCAGCGAATCCTTGGGCAGGAATGCCGCGGAAACACCGACCGCCGCGTTCAGCAGTCCGCCCGGGTCGTTGCGCAAGTCGAGCACCAGGCCCTTGAGCTGTCCACTGCTCTGCTTCAGGACGTCATTCGCCGCGCGAACAAGCTTTTCGCCAGTAGCCTCTTCGAACTGGGTCAACCGGATCACCGCATAGCCGGGCTCGAGGATTCGCGAGCGAACCGACTGGATTTCGATCACCGCGCGCCGCACGTTGAACACCAGTTCCTTGGCTTCGCCGCGGCGCAGCACCGTCAGCACCGCATCCGTACCCGGCTCCCCGCGCATGCGCTTCACTGCCTCGGTCAGCGAGAGCCCGCGCAGGCTGACGTCATCGACCTTGATGACGTAGTCCCCGGACTTGATCCCCGCGCGATAGGCCGGCGTGTCGTCAATCGGTGAAATGACCTTTACGAATCCGTCCTCAACGCCGACTTCGATGCCCAAGCCGCCGAACTTGCCGGCGGTGGTGGTCTGCATTTCCTTGAAGGCGTCCTGGTCCAGGAATGCCGAGTGCGGATCAAGGCCCGTGAGCATGCCGTTGATCGCTTCCTTGATCTACCGCTTGTCATCGACCGGCTCGACGTAATCGCTCTTGATTCGGCCATACACCTCGGAGAGCATGCGCACTTCCTCGATGGGCAAGTTCAGCATGCTGCCCTGCTTTTCGGCGACCGCGGAAAACTGCAGACTCAAGGCAACGCCCGCAACGGCGCCCAGACCGATCAGCCCGGCTGCTTTCAACTTGCTGCTGGTGGATTGGCTCATGCGATTCCCTGGTTGTTCAACCTGCGGCCGCGACGGCCCGGATTGCGTGCCGCTAGCGGGAGACCCATTTCATCGGATCAAACGGCTTTCCCTCGTGGCGAAGCTCAAAATATACACCCGATTCCAAGGCACCCCCGGTCGCCCCGGCGGTGGCGATCGACTCGCCGCTGGTGACGGGATCGCCCACCTGCTTGAGAATGCTCTCGTTGTTGCCGTATACGCTCATGTACGCTTTCCCGTGATCCACAACCACGAGGTTTCCAAATCCCCGCACCCAATCGGCAAACACCACCTGCCCGTCAGCCACACTCTTGACCGGGCTGCCTGAGTCGGTCTTGATGAACAGACCTTTCCAAGTAACGCCCCCGTCCTCCCTTGGGCTGCCGAAGCGCCCGCGAAGTTCCCCCCGGACAGGCAATTTGAGCTTGCCCCGAAGGGTCTCGAATGCGCTACCGGCAAATCGTGCATCCGCCACGTCGTCCACGGCCTCGCCGCGCCGGGCCGCGGCACGTTCTTCGCGGCCCTTGGCCAGAGTCTTGGCCAACTGCTCGATCAGCTTTGTCAGACGGTCTTCGTCACGCTTGAGCCGGCTGATCTCGCGCCGGTTGCGGGTGATGTCCGCCTTGACCTTGGCGAAGACCTTGAGCCGGTTGGCGCGCTCGGACTGCAACGCAACACGCGCTTTCTTTTGTTCAGCGGCGTTGGCCGCCAGCTCATTGCGCTTGTCCTTGGCCGTCGCCTCCAGCACGGCGAGGCGCTCGATCGCTGCCTGGTGCTGGCGCACCGCCTTCGCGCGCCAGCGGCTGATCGCCGCCAGGTAGACGAGCTGCCGCTCGGCCTCGCCGCGATCCTGCCCCTGCAGCAACAGGCGCACGCCGTCGATCTCGCCATGGACATACTGGTGGCGCACCAGCTTGACCAGCAGTGCCTGCTGCACCGCGACCTCGTTGCGCGCCGATTCCAGCTGGCGCGCCACAACCGACAGTTCCTGGTTGATACGACCCTGCTCGCGAGCCAGCAGAGTCAGATTGCGGTTGACCTCGCTGATCGATTTTTCCGTGCTGCGCAATGCGTCGGCCGCCTCGCTCCGAGTTTCCTCGCTGCGCTGCAGGTCCTTCTGCACTTTTTCAATGCGCGCGCGCAACTCGCGAAGTTCCTCCTGCTTGTTCGGCGCTGCTCCTGCCGCGGGCAGGAGCAGCGCGAGAATCAGCGCGGCGGCAGCCTGCGGTGTGCCGCCCAGGCGCATCAGGGGCGCGCTTTGCCTTGGGCCGCCACCGCCGCCTGGGCCTTGGCCACTTCCGCCGCGTCGCCCAGGTAATAGTTACGCAGCGGCCGCAATTCGTCGTCGAGTTCGTAGACCAGCGGCACCGCCGTTGGGATGTTCAGCCCGACGATCTGCTGGTCGGAAACATGGTCGAGGTGCTTGATCAGCGCGCGCAGGCTGTTGCCGTGAGCCACGACGAGCACCTGCCGTCCGGCCTTGACTTGCGGTGCAATCTCCATTTGCCAATACGGCACGACGCGCGCGACGGTATCTTTGAGGCACTCGGTCAGCGGCAACTCCTCGACTAGCAGCTGTGCGTAGCGGGGGTCCTTTGACGGATGGCGTTCATCGTTCGGGTCGAGGCTCGGCGGAGGGACATCGTAGCTGCGGCGCCAGATGTGCACCTGGTCTTCCCCGAACTTCTCGGCGGTTTCCGCCTTATTGAGCCCTTGCAATGCCCCATAGTGGCGTTCATTCAACCGCCAGTGCTTGACAACGGGTATCCAGCGCAGGTCGAGCGCCTCCTGGGCGATCCACAGGGTACGGATCGCCCGCGTCAGCAGCGACGTGTACGCCAGGTCAAAGCCAAGGCGTGCAGCCTTCAATTGCTCCCCGGCGCGGCGCGCCTCGGCAACGCCTTTTTCGGTCAGGTCGACATCGACCCAGCCTGTAAAACGGTTTTCGAGGTTCCAGGTGCTTTCCCCGTGGCGCATCAGAACAAGTTTTTTCATGGTTTCAGGCGGTTGGTTGGAATAGGCGTCGGCCGGCGTGGCTGGCGAAAGCGAGGTCCGGGGATATCTCCCGGTGTTTGGTAAAATAACGGGTTCACGTTGCCGCTGGGCATCCAATCCGAATTGCCGGGGTCGCCCGTTGTACCGGTGGCGGCAGGCCGATTCTAGTCCGAGCCGGACACCAAGGTTTTTCCATTATGTTCCTTGATTTCCTGTCGCAAAATCTGATGCTGGTGCTGCTTTTCCTGGTGAGCGGCATCATGGTCATCTGGCCGACGCTGGCGAAGGCGGCGAGCGGGACGCGCGAATTGGGCACACTCGAGGTCACGCGCCTGATGAACGCGGGCAATGCCCTTGTCCTGGACGTGCGCGACAACGGGGAGTTCAGTTCCGGCCGGATCCCCAAGTCCAAGAACATTCCGCTTGCCGAGATCGACAAGCGCATCGATGAGATCAGCCGCTTCAAAGACAAGCCGGTGATCGTGGCTTGCCGCTCAAACATTCGCGCAGGGTCCGCGGCACGCTTGCTCAGGCAACGCGGCTTTTCCGATGTCTACCTGCTCGGCGGCGGGTTTCCCGCATGGCAGCAGGCCAGCCTGCCCATCGAGAAATAGGCCGGATATCGTGGCCAAGGTCACCATGTATTCAACGGGCGTGTGCCCCTATTGCCAGATGGCCGAGCGCCTGCTCAAGTCGAAGGGGGTCGAGTCGATCGAGAAGATCCGCATCGACCTGGAGCCCGCGCGCCGCGACGAGATGATCAGCCTGACCGGACGCCGCACGGTGCCGCAGATCTTCATTGGCGAGCGGCACGTTGGCGGGTTTGACGACCTTTCGGCGCTGGACAGGGCCGGCGGACTGACGCCCCTCTTATCCGCTTGAGCATCTGAAGCCACAGATTCGCGATTCCGTTTTTCACCCGCCGCCGGCGCACTTCCCGGCCATTGCAGCCCGAACCGAAGGACCACCCATGACCGACGCAGCAACCCAGAATCAACCCCTCTATTCGATCGAGAAGATTTACGTCAAGGATCTTTCCCTCGAAGTCCCCAATGCTCCCAAGATCTTCCTCGAACGCGAGGCGCCCAACGTCGATGTGCAGCTGCATCACGTCTCGAACCGGGTTGACGACGGTGTATTCCAGACCGAGCTGACCTTGACAGTCACCGCCAAGATCGGCGACAAGACGATGTTCCTGGTCGAGGCGAACCAGGCCGGAATCTTCGCGATTCGCAACGTTCCGGACAATGAACTGGCGCTGATCCTGGGCATTGGCAATCCGAACATTCTCTATCCGTATGCCCGCGAGACCATTTCCGACGCGATCGTGCGCGCCGGATTCCCGCCCGTGCTGCTCAATCCGGTAAATTTTGAGGCCCTGTTTCAGGCGCAACAGCAACAGCTTGCCGCTGACCAAGCGGCCGCGCAGCCGGCACCGGCGCCCAGCACCACGCACTAACCGTGCTTGATGCAAAATAGCGGGCATGAGACTGCTCAAGCCCGCGCTTCCCGATGCCGCCCACGCCTGGGCGGCATTTTGTTTTCTGGCATTCCTCGGCGCACCCTTGCCGTTGACCGCGCAGCAAGCGCCCAGCACAGGGGCGGTTGCGGCGCCCGCCGCACAGCCGTCCTACGTCAGCGTTGGTGACCGTCCGGCCGTCCTGTTCGATGCCCCCTCTCAAAAGGGCGTGAAGCTGTTTGTGCTTTCCCGGCTGCAACCCCTGGAAGTCCTGGTGCGACTTCATCAATGGACCAAGGTACGCGACATTGAAGGCGCCATCGGCTGGATCGAAAATTCCGCGCTTGGCGAGCGTCGGCATGTGATCGCCACATCGCCCGGCGCGCAGGTACGCGCCGCGGCATCCGCCGGCGCCGCGGTGGTTTTCGATGTCGATCAACGCGTGCTTCTGGAGGTGGTCGGGCCGGCCCTGGAGGGCTGGATCCCCGTTGCACATCGTGACGGCCAGCGGGGCTATGTCCGCGCCGGCCAAGTCTGGGGCCTTTAGCATCCCATGAAGATTGCGGTGATTGGCGCTGGCGCTTGGGGCACTGCGCTGGCAATCTCGTTTTCGCCTTTTCATCCGGTCTGCCTTTGGGCACGTGACGGATCCCTGCGAGCCGCGCTGCGACAGCAGCGGACCAACCAGCGCTACCTGCCCGGAGCGCAACTTCCGGACGCTCTGCAAATCGGCGAGGAACTGCAGGCCAGCGTCGCGGGCGCAGATATCATCCTGATCGCGACCCCGACATCCGGGTTGGCGGAAATCGCCGGTCGCGTCCGTGACTCCGGAGTGCCGATTCTTTGGGCTTGCAAGGGGTTCGACAAGGCCACCGGGAAGTTGCCGCATGAAACGGTTGCCGAATTGGTCAGCGCAGACACGCGCTATGGCGCGCTGTCGGGGCCTAGCTTCGCAATCGAGGTTGCCCGGGGACTTCCGTGCGCGCTGACCCTGGCGGCCAACGACCCCGAGTTCGCCGCGGCAACAGCAGCCGCCTTGAGCGGGCCGGCGCTGCGTATCTATTCAAGCGCGGACCTTGTCGGAGTCGAACTCGGCGGAGCCTTGAAGAACGTCATGGCGATTGCCGCCGGCATTTGCGACGGCATGTCGTTGGGCATGAATGCCCGCGCGGCGCTGATCACGCGCGGCCTGGCCGAGATGGTCCGGCTCGGTGTTGCCATGGGTGGCCGCGCCGAGACCTTCATGGGACTGACCGGACTTGGCGACCTCGTCCTGACTGCAACGGGGGACCTGTCGCGCAATCGCATGGTCGGCATGCGACTGGCCGAGGGACGCAAGCTGGCCGATGTGCTCAGTGAGCTCGGCCACGTCGCCGAAGGTGTCAACTCAGCGGCAACGGCGCTGGTCCGGGCGCGCGAGACCGGCGTGGAAATGCCGATCACCGAGGCCGTCAATGCGATCCTGTTCGACGGCGCCGAACCCCGTGCAGCGCTCAAGCAACTGCTTTCCCGCGAAACGAAACCCGAACACGCCTGATTCCATCCTGACACCCGAGGTCACCCATGCCAAGAAAGAAGGCCAATCCCGAGAAAACGATCG
>DASUDU010000158.1:0-7998 GCA_036275435.1 Usitatibacteraceae bacterium
GGGTGCATCTGCACCGCGGCGTCAACCTGTTGCGTGGCGGCTGGGACCTGTTGGAAATCGGTGACGACGTCACCTTGAACCACAGCGCGGCGCTGCAGCTGGTTGATCTGGACGACGGACGGATCGTCTTTGCGCCGGTCACGCTGGGCAACGGGTCGACGCTGGAGGTTCGCGCCATCGCCGGCGGCGACACCGTGCTCGGGGAAAACGCCGTGCTTTCCGCGATGTCGTGGCTGCCGCCTGGGATGCGCATTGGGCGCGGCGAACGTTGGGACGGCATTCCGGCGTGCCCGGCCGGGCCGGCGCCGCAACCGCCGCCCCTGCCGGCTTGCACGACATCGCTTTTGCCGTTTGCGCACGGCCTGCGGCTCGGCATGGCGCGCGCCGCGATCGTGCTGCTGATCGCGCTGCCCGCGGAGTTGCTGGCCGTCGGCACGTGTCTGGCCCTGGACATTTCCGCGGCGGACTTCGGCCGGTGGCTGGCCCGGCCGGCGAGCGGCTGGATGCCATGGGCCATCGGCCTGGGCCTGGCTGCGCTCGCCGTGCCGGCGACGCTTTTGTTCGAGGCGGTGTTGATGCGCGCGCTCGGCCGCGTGCCGACCGGCGCGATCGACCGCTGGGGACCGGACTACATCCGCGTCTGGCTCAAGGCGGAGATCCTGGAAGGCGCCGGCCGCTGGCTCAGCGGCACGCTGCTGTGGCCGGCCTGGTTGCGCGCGGCCGGAATGCAGGTGGGCGCGCGCTGCGAGATCAGCACCATCATCGACGTCGTCCCGGAGCACGTGCAGATCGGCGCGGAGTCGTTTTTCGCCGATGGCATCTACCTCGGCGGGCCGCAGATTCACCACGGCGTGGTCACGCTGGCGCCGACGCGCCTGGGTCGCAACACCTTCCTCGGCAACCATGTCGTCATCCCGGCCGGGCAGACACTGCCGGATGACGTGCTCCTGGGCGTGTGCACGGTTGCACAGCCGTCGATGAACCGTCCTTCGACCGGCTGGTTCGGCGTGCCGCCGTTCGAACTGCCGCGGCGCGAGGTGGTCAGCGTCGATCGCCGGCTCACCCACGACCCGTCGGCGATCCGCTACGCGAGCCGGCTGTTCTGGGAATGGCTGCGCTTCGCCCTGCCGCTGACACCGCTTGTTGTACTGGTGGCGTGGGTGCGGGTGTTGTCGGATCCCCGGGTAGTTTCCATGCCCGGTTTCCTGATACTGATCGTGCCGCTGGCGAGCCTTGCCTTCGTGCTGTCGCTGTGCCTGCTGGTGCTGGCGCTGAAGTGGCTGCTGCTCGGCCGCGTACGCCCCGGGCAGCACGCGCTGTGGTCGTGCTGGTGCAGCCGCTGGGATTTCCTCTACGTCGCGTGGGGCCAGTACGCGGCCCCGGCGCTGACCCGGCTCGAGGGCACACTGCTGCTCTCGTGGTACCTGCGCGCCATGGGCGTGCGGCTGGGCCGGCGCGTGGTGCTGGGCGCCGGGTTCGCGCAGGTGGTGGATCCGGACATGATCGAGATCGGCGACGACGCCACCGTCAACGCGGCCTACCAGGCGCACACCTTCGAGGACCGCGTGCTCAAGATCGACCGCGTCGTGGTTCGGCGCAACGCCACGGTCGGCAGCGACTGCGTGCCGCTGTATGGGGCGGAGGTCGGCGAGGGCGCATCGGTTGCGCCGCATAGCGTGATCCTGAAGCGCGAACGTCTGGCGGCCGGCCGGCGCTATGCCGGCGCGCCGACCCGGACTGTTGGATGATGTGCCCGGCTGGACCAATGGACGATCCGGGGACAGCGGGCGAGCAAGAAAGTCGTTGATTGGCGCGGGTTTACAAGGCATTTCGCCTGGAAAGCCTCACCGGTATTGGAGTTTTCCACTTGCCTCGATGGGGTTCGCGACGTTTGCGGTCGTGCAAGCGTTCGGATAGCGGCGCCGCCCGGGCCTGCTCAGTCGGCGTCCGGTTCCGGGCCGGTCCGAGCCTGGTCGCGAGACTTGAGGAAGAAGTGCGCGCACCAGGCGGCGCGCGATTCGCTGCAGTCCGGAATGTCGACCAGCGCGACGCCTTCGTCGGTCAGCGTGTAGCTGCCATCGTCGTTGCGCTGCAGCGCGAAGTTATGGCCGGACAGGCGCATCGCCTTGTTGAACGACAGGAGGTCGGTGAACTGCGCCAGCCAGGCCGCCTCGCTGTCGCGGCCCGCGGTGGCCTGCTCCTCCGCTCCCCAGCGCAGGATGGCGCCATGCAGCATCGAAAAGCGCCGCTCGACGCCGTGGTCGAACAGCGTGTCGGGCATGTCGAACAGCGAGAAATCGATTTGCTTGAGCTCGTCGTGGGAAAGGGTTTTCATCGCCAGGGGAAAGAAGTGCTGTTCCTCCATGTACATGTGGTTGCGGTAGCGGGTCGCGAACTCGCGCAACTCCCCCGCCAACGCCTCATCAATCGGCGCGCCGCCCTGCAGGTCCTCGACTTGGCGGCGCAGCGTACGCGTGGCCAGCGTCAGCAACTGGTGGTCGCTGCCCAGGTTGGCGGTACGCCCGGCCAGATCCGGGTTCCGCTCGAGCAGCCGCGCAAGGATCAACTCCTCCTTCGGGTGATGGCAGCGGTCGGGAAATGTCGACAGGTACTCGAGGCAGCCTTGCAGCAGGCGGGAATTGGCGCGCGGCGATGGGCGCCCGGCAGACAGCTGCTGCTCGAGCAAATTGAGCACGCGGCCGATGTGGACGTGTTCGATTTGCAACATGACGATGGCGTCGGACATGGCGCGATTTTCCGGGGAAAACGGATGCAGCGAATTTTGCACCGTTTTGTCGCGCCTGGGGTTGGAAAGGCACGAAACCCGCAGGGATTGCCCAGAGATTTCGTCAGGGGTTTCCGCAAAAAAACGCCCGCACAACCTCGAGCGCAGCATCCACGTCCGTCGCCTCCAGGTCCAGGTGCGTGACCCAGCGCTGGCGGTTGGTGCCTTGCACCAGCACGCCGTTGGCAGCCAAGTGCGCGGCAAAGCGCGCGGCAACCGGCTCGGCAACCGAAATCCAGACCATGTTGGTCTGCGCCGGCTCGATATCGAGTTGCCCGGCGCCGGCTTGTTGCAGTCCTTGTGCGAGGCGTTGCGCGTTGGCGTGGTCGGTGGCGAGCCGCTCGATGTGGTGGTCGAGCGCGTACAAACCGGCCGCGGCAACCACACCAGCCTGGCGCATGCCGCCGCCGATCATCTTGCGCAGCCGCCGGGCGCGCTCGATCAGCGGCCGGCTGCCGAGCAGCAGGGAACCCACGGGTGCGCCTAGGCCCTTGGACAGGCAGATCGACACGCTGTCGAACGGCGCGGCGATTTGCCGGGCGGCCTCGGCCGCAGTGAGCGTGCCCTGCTCGGCGCAGGCGACGGCGGCATTGAACAGCCGTGCGCCATCCAGGTGCATTGCCAGGCCGTGGCGATCGGCAAGCCGGCGCACGCGCTGTACGTAATCCTGCGGCAGCACGCGTCCGCCAAAGGTGTTTTCCAGCGCGACCAGGCGGGTCACGGCGCAATGCGAATCGTCCGGTTTGATCGCGGCTTCAATTCTCTCGACATCGATCGTGCCATCCGCGTTGTTTTCCAGCGGCTGCGGCTGGATTGACCCCAGCACCGCCATGCCGCCGGCTTCCCAGCGGTAGGTGTGCGCCATCTGGCCGACGATGACCTCCTCGCCGCGCTGGCAGTGCGCCATCAACCCGAGCAGGTTGGTCTGCGTGCCGGAAACCCCGTAGAGCGCGGCTTCAAAACCGAGCCGGTCGGCAGCGGCCTGCTCGAGCGCATTGACGGTCGGATCCTCGCCGTACACGTCGTCGCCGACCTCGGCCCTGAACATCGCCTCGCGCATTGCGGGGGTCGGCCGGGTGACGGTGTCGGAGCGAAAGTCGAGGACGCGATTCATGGCGAAGACGGGCAGTTCGGGGACATGGCAGGGGAACGGCAGGCGTTCTGCAGCGGGCCGGGCCGGATTCAGAGGGTGCAGAACACGTCGCGGGTCATGGCCACCAGTTTCAGGATGCGTGCGTCGCTGACGAAGTAGAGCGCACGGGTTCCTTCCTTGCGCGACTCGATCAGTCCGCTGGCGCGCAATACGCGCAAGTGCTGGGAAATGTTGCTCTGCGTGGTGCCGATCGCCTCGTTGATGTCCTGCACCGCCATTTCTCCGGAAGACAACAGGCAAAGCACTTTGATGCGGATCGGATGCGCCATTGCCTGCAGCGCGCTTGCCGCCTCCTCGATGTTCTGCGACTTGCCGATCAGGGCAAAAATGTCTTCGGCGTTGGCGGGCGGCTTGCGGGTCTGGCTCATAGAGGGGACGGCATCGCGGTTCGGGCTTGCGGGTTGGCGTGAGCATACCGCAGGTTGGGTTGCCTCCGGACCTGGCCGTCGGCACCCGGACGGGCGGCAAAAACTGACATGGATCAATTACTCTGCCTGAGTCGTTCTATTAGAGTTTTCTAATATTAGAAGCCGCTAATAAAGCCCGTGGCCGCTTAACACGGCTTGGACGAGGAGCAGCATGTCACATGGCAATGCCAATGGCGGGGGAAGAATCCGGCGTGCGCCGGAAGGGTTTCTGTCGCCTGCGCAGATTGCCCAAGTCACGGCCGGCCGGCGCGACTTCCTGCGCAGCGCCTTTGCCGCAGCTGCTGCGGCGGCCGGCAGCGCTGCCGGTACCGCGCGCGCCGAATTCAAGGGCGACAGCAATATCCTCGAGTTGCCGGAGCACACCAGGGGCCTGGGCAAACCGGTGGCCAGCCTCGGTTATGGCCAACCTTCCCAATATGAACGCAACCTGCAACGCAGGGAAAGCCCGGGTTTGACGCGGGTTTCCGCCGCTTCCGTGTCGTTCGCGCCGCTGCAGGGGCTGTTCGGCATCATCACGCCCAACGGCCTGCATTTCGAGCGCCATCACCAAGGCTGGTGGGACATTGATCCGTCAAAACACCGACTGATGATCAATGGACTGGTGAAAAACCCGATGGTTTTCACGATGGACGACCTGATGCGCCTGCCGTCGGTGTCGCGGCTGCACTTCATCGAGTGCGGAGCCAACACCGGAATGGAATGGGGCAATGTGGCCGTGCCGACAGTGCAATACACCCACGGCATGCTGAGCTGCTGCGAATTCACCGGCGTCGCCTTGTCGACCCTACTCGACATGGCCGGCTACGACCGGAAGAACGGCAAGTACCTGCTGGTTGAGGGCGCCGACGGGTCCTCGATGACGCGGACCGTGGCGATGGAGCGCGCGCTGGACGACTGCATGGTTGCCTACGCCATGAACGGCGAGATGCTGCGCCCGGAAAACGGTTACCCGCTGCGCCTGGTTGCGCCGGGGATCCAGGGCGTTTCCTGGGTAAAGTGGCTGCGGCGCATCGAGGTCGGCGACCAGCCCTATGGCACCAAGGACGAGGTCATCCATTACATCGACCTGATGCCGGACGGCCGGCACCGCCAGTACACCTCTATCCAGGAATGCAAATCGGTGATCACCAGCCCCTCGGGGGGCCAGACGCTCCTCGACAAGGGCTATTACAACGTCACCGGATTGGCCTGGTCGGGACGCGGCAGGATCAAGCGCGTCGACGTCAGTTTCGACGGCGGGCGCAACTGGCAGAGCGCGCGGCTGGAAACGCCGGTGCTGTCGAAGTGCCTTACCCGCTTCAACATCGGCTGGAATTGGAATGGGGACATGGCGATCCTGCAAAGCCGCGCCATCGACGAGACCGGTTATGTCCAGCCGAAGATCAACCAGCTGCGCGCGGTGCGCGGCACGCGCTCGATCTACCACAACAACGCGATCCAGTCCTGGAAGGTCGCCACGTCCGGTGAAGTCGCCAATGTCCAGGTTTACTAGCGCGCTGCTCGCCGTTTGCCAGGCCCTTGCGGCTGGTTGGATCGCCCATGCGCCGCTGAGCGCCGCTGCATCGTACCCGGGAATCGGACGCCCGGCGACCCCGGCAGAAATCGCTGCATGGGACATCGACGTGCGGCCGGATTTCAAGGGGCTGCCGCCCGGCAGCGGCTCGGTATTGAAGGGGCAGGACGTCTGGGAAGCCAAGTGCGCGACCTGCCACGGAACCTTCGGCGAGTCCAACGAGGTGTTTTCGCCGCTTGCCGGCGGGACCACGACCGAGGATATCCGCACCGGACGCGTCAGGGCCCTGCAGGAACCGGTCGCGCGCACCACGCTGATGAAGGTCTCGTCGATCTCGACCCTTTGGGACTACATCAACCGTGCGATGCCCTGGAACGCGCCCAAGTCGCTCAGCGTCGAAGAGGTCTATGCGACGCTGGCCTACCTTCTGCACTTGGGGGACATTGTTCCGGCCGATTTCGTGTTGAGCGACCGCAACATTGCGCAAGTTCAGGAACGCCTTCCCAACCGCAACGGCAAGGTCCGTTATGACGGTCTGTGGAAACTGCGCGGAAAGGGGGACGTGCAAAACGTCGCCTGCATGAAGGAATGCCCGATCGAGGTGGGCCTGTCCTCGTTCCTTCCGGATCATGCGCGCGACTCGCACGGCAACCTGGCCGACCAATACCGGACGGTCGGTCCGGCACGCGCGGTCAATACCACGCGCGCTGCCGCTGCCGACTTGCCGGCACGCACGCCGCCCGGGCCGGCGGCGTTGTTCAAGCAGCACCAGTGCGGGTCCTGCCACCAGCCCGACAAGGCGTTCATCGGACCGTCGCTTGCCGACATTGCGGCGCGTTACCGGGGTGATGCCGGCGCCGCAGCGCGCCTGGCATTGAAAGTGAAGAATGGCGGAAGCGGCAGTTGGGGCGCGGTGCCGATGCCGTCGCATGCTTCCATGGCCGATTCCGACATAACCCTATTGGTGCAATGGATACTCGGCGGCGCGAAGTGAGTGAGGCAGATCAGTTAATATCGCACGAGACTTTTCTTCTTTTCAGACAGGAGACGGCAATGAATCGATCAAGGCGCAAGGCGCTGAAAACTTCCGGTGGCCTGACGGTCTTGTCGCTGGCGATGGCATCGGGACTGTTCCCGGGGCTGGCTGCAGCGGCGGACTGGAACAAAGTGGCTTTTGAAGCCAAGAGCCTCCAGGACGTGGTCAAGGCGATGGGTGGCGCGGCCCCGGCGGAAAGCAAGGACATTGCCATCACTTCTCCCGATATTGCCGAAAACGGCGCGGTCGTGCCGGTTGCCGTTGCCAGCAAGTTGGGCAAGACCGAGTCGATTGCGATTCTGGTCGAGAAGAATCCCAACGCACTCGCCGCGTCGTTCGATATCCAGGCTGGAACCGAGCCGTTCGTGTCGACGCGCGTCAAGATGGGGCAGACCTCGAATGTCCATGCGCTGGTCAAGGCCGACGGCAAGTATTACTACACGACCAAGGAAATCAAGGTGACCCTGGGTGGATGCGGCGGGTAGCAACCCGAAGCGTTGACCCATTGACCTTTCGTGCGCCGCATGTCCGCTTTCCCGCAGGCGCTTGTGCAATCATGGAATGAACGAGAAGGAACCAGGAAATGGCAGACCCGATGAAAATCCGCGCCGCGATGGCTGGCGACAAGGTGGTGGTAAAGGTGTTGATGGCCCATGAAATGGAGACCGGCCAACGCAAGGACTCGGCCGGCAAGACCATTCCCGCGTGGTTTATCCAGAATGTGTCGGCGATGCACAACGGCAGGACGGTGCTCAATGCCCAATGGGGCCCGGCCGTGTCGAAGAATCCGTTCCTCGAGTTCCGTTTCAGCGGCGGAAAATCGGGCGAAAAGGTGACCGTCACCTGGACCGACAATCGCGGCGAGAAACGCACCGACGAAGCGGTGATCTCGTGAACCTGATTCGCGGCGCGGCGCGGATGTTCGGCGCGGCCCTGCTTGGGCTGCTGCTGCCGCTTGCCGCCACGGCAGCCGGCAAGGACGAGCCGGTCAAGGTGGTCTACCACTTTGACTCCGGATTCGACCAGGCGACCAAAGGGTTGCGCAACATCAAGAACCACCTCGACGTGGACCCGAAGACAAAG
>DASUDU010000159.1:0-2360 GCA_036275435.1 Usitatibacteraceae bacterium
GGGGTTCGTCGCCACCGGCTGGTCGGACCCGGCGTTGCCGCAGGGCAGCCTCGGCTACGTGTACCTGCCTGCTTTTGCCGGTATCGCCGTCACCAGCATCCTCATCGCGCCGCTGGGTGCGAAACTCGCGCACCGCCTGCCCGTGCCGGTGCTGCGCAAGGTGTTCGTGGTGTTCCTTGTCGCACTGGCGCTGAAGATGGCGGTGTCGGTGTAGTTGCTGCCGGCCGTAACCCGTTCGCCTCCGGCCCAATTCCTGGCGGGGCAGGATCTGAGGGATCGAAGCGCGAACGGGTTGACAGAATCTTGTCGAACGTCTTGTGCCCGCTCCGCTAAATCCCGTTCCAGTCGCGGATGATCTTCTCGAACAGATCCACCGACTGCTCGAGGCGCGCCACCGAGCACCACTCGTCGGTCTGGTGCGCGAGTGACGGCTCGCCGGGTCCCAAGATGAGCGTGGGCACGCCGCCGCCGTAGCCGCGCTGCAGGTCCGCGCCGTCGGTGGAAAACATGATGGTCTTGGGCGTCGGCGCGCTGCCGGCGTACGGCGCGGCAGTGGCGAACACCGATTCGATCCACTCGCCGGTTTCCGAGTAGAGCGGCGGCGTCTCGACGATTTTGCGCACACGGCCCAGGTCGCCGACCAGCGTTTCCAGCGTATGGCACAGGCGCACGTGGTCGATGCCCGGCACGGTGCGCATGTCCACCGTGAGCCGCGCCGAATCGGGCACCGAGTTGGTGTTGATGCCGGCGTGGAATGTGGCGATGTTCATCGTCGGCTGCCCCATCACCGGGTGGCAATCGACGCCGCAATGGTGCTTCCAGTTAAAGCCGTCGAGCTTGCCGACCACCTTGTGCATTTTCAGGATCGCGTTGTCGCCCTGCTCGGGCATCGAGGCGTGCGCGGTCTTGCCCTTGGTTTCAATCTCGAACCAGATCAGCCCCTTGTGGCCGACATACGGGTAGTTGGCGGTCGGCTCGGCGACGACGATCGCACCGGCGCGATCGAGCAGCTTTTCCTGCGCGAGGTACTTCGCGCCCTCGCAACCGACTTCCTCGGAGGCGGTCAGCACCAGCGTCAGCCCCGGCGCATCCTTCAGGTGCGGGGCGAGCCTGATCGCGGCCATGACGAACGCGGCAACCCCGCTTTTCATGTCGGTCGAGCCGCGCCCATACAGCCGGTCGCCGTCGGTTTCCCCGGCGAACGGATCGCGGCTCCAAGCGGCCGCGCCCAGCGGCACGATGTCGATGTGGCCGGTGAAGCAGATCGGCGGCTTGTCCTTCAATCCGCCGATGCTGGCGATCACCGAGGTGCGCCGTTCGGCGAATTCGTGGTACTTCACCGTGTAACCGGCGGACTGCAACAGGCGGCCCAGGTGTTCGGCGCAATCGCGCTCCATCCCCGGCGGGTTGATGGTGTTGAAGTGCAGCAGGTCGCGGGTCAGGTGCAGGGCGTTCATGGCATCCATTCCGGCCGCTTGCAAGCGGCGCCGGATCGGTGCATCTTAGCAAACCAACGAAGCGCGCGCCGTGCGCGGCTTCGAATTTGACCGCAGGGGAATGCCATGATGCGACTCGTCTTTTCCACGCTGATCACCGCCCTCGTTGCCGGCTGCGCCAACGTGGCGACGCTGCCGGCCAGCGGCGCGTACTACCGCAACGATCTGACCGATGACAAGGTCGCCGTCATCGCCATCGGCGACACCAAGGAAGTGGTCATCGCCAAGCTCGGCGAACCGTGGCAGCGCCTGCCGTTCCCCTACCTCAAGCGCACCGCCTGGGACTACGTCTATCGCGACACCTGGGGTTACACGACGGAGCTATCGGTGATGATCGACGACGACACCGGCCGCGTGAAGGAGCGCATCAAGAACCGTATTCATGGGGGGAGGGATGACAAGTAGCGGGAGCGTCTGCCCGGCTTGAAAGTCTAGCTGGCGGGGTGTTTCAGGCAGAAACGCCAGGAAACGCCCGCCAGTCAATGACTTTTTTACTATTGTGCTGCGGATAGCATCTCTTTAGATTGAATGCTGGCAACAAAAGTTGATCAGCAACGTGTGTCCTTTGTGCGCCGACGTGAAAACAAGTGACGCCCATTATCCCTTCAATCTGAAAAATGAAAAACATCAAGTTTCTTTGGGTTCTGGCTGCATTGTTGCTGCCTGCATCCGTTCACGCCGAAGGCAGTCGGTCTGCAAAGGAAATTTCGCAAATTCTTTTTCCGGAAACCAAGGCCTGGCAGGAATTTGACGCATTGCCAAAGCTGACGCCGCAAAGCCTGTCCGCCATTCGCGGACAATTGCTGCGTGCCCTCAATGCTTCGAAGCACGGAAAGGAGTTGGTGGAGAAGTGCGGCATCGAAG
>DASUDU010000160.1:0-10550 GCA_036275435.1 Usitatibacteraceae bacterium
CAGCCGGTGATCCTCCAGCTCCTGGAGATCCCCAACGAGAAGGCGCAGAAGGCACTGACGGGCGTGATGATGGAACTCGACGACTGCGCCTTCCCGACCCTGGCCGGCATGGTCGGCACCGACGACCCCAAGGTCGCCTTCAAGGATGCCGACTACGCCCTGCTGGTCGGCGCCAAGCCCCGCGGCCCCGGCATGGAGCGCAAGGACCTGCTGATGGACAACGCAAAGATCTTCATCGAGCAGGGCAAGGCCCTCGACGCGGTCGCCTCGCGTGACGTGCGCGTGCTGGTGGTCGGCAACCCGGCCAACACCAACGCCTACATCGCCATGAAGTCGGCCCCCTCGCTGCCGAAGAAGAACTTCACCGCCATGCTGCGCCTCGACCACAACCGCGCGCTTTCGCAACTGGCCGGCAAGACCGGCAAGGCGGTGGATTCGATCGAGAAAATGATCGTATGGGGCAATCACTCCCCGACCATGTATCCCGATTACCGCTTCGCCACCATCGGCGGCGCCCCGGCCAAGTCGGTGGTTAACGACGAGGATTGGTATCGCGGGACCTTCATCCCGACCGTCGGCAAGCGCGGTGCGGCGATCATCGAGGCGCGCGGCCTGTCATCGGCAGCGTCGGCGGCCAACGCGGCAATCGATCATGTGCGCGACTGGGTGTTGGGCACCAACGGCAAGTGGGTCACCATGGGCGTCCCGTCGGATGGCAGCTATGGTATTCCCGATGGGGTCATGTATGGAGTCCCGGTCACTTGTGAAGGCGGCAATTACACGCGGGTCAAAGGGCTCGAGATCGATGAGTTTTCGCGCGGCAAGATGGACGCCACGCTCAAGGAACTCGAAGAAGAACGTGGCGCGGTGGCCCACCTGTTGAAATAACGGGGCGGCGCAAACCGAAAAAAAGGCCGCGGTGCCCCGCGGCCTTTTGCATTTGTCGCGGCAAACCCCGGGCGCCCGCGAACGATGCGTTCAGGCCTCGCGAAAGATCGCGTGCGCTGCGCCGGCGAACAACGTCGCGATGGCGATGAAGCCGATGGCGGAGCGCGTCATCGAGCCGGTCGCGATGTCCATCACCGCATCGATCAGGAAATTGCCGCCGCCGGCGAACAGCACCACGCCGATCGCCGCCAGCGCCGAACAGGCCAGCGGAATCAAGGCGCGCGCGGCGGGCGTCAGCCGGTGTGCTGACGGCAGCGCATCGAGCACCCGAAGGGTAAAACCGGCATCGTCGATGTAGTTTGCGCGCATGCGTTCGGCGTCACGCTTGAGCTGCTCATCGACCGCATCGCGCACAATGGTCACGGGGGGTTTCATGCTGCGGCTCCTTCACCGGATGCGTAGGCGGCAAGCCGCTCGCGCATCTTGTCCTTGGCTCTCATGATATGGGTCTTGACGGTGCCGAGGGGAATGCCGAGCACCCAGGCAGCCTCCTCGTGCGACAGGTCGTTGTAATAGCACTGGAAGATCGCGTTGCGCTCGCCCTCGCTCAGGCCCTGCATGGCCAACATCAGGTCATGGCGCATTGCGGCCGCGTCAGCCGGCAGGTGGCCGTCGTCCGGGGCATCGAGCAAGCCGTCATCGCTCAGTTCCTCGTGGCGTTTACGCGCTCCGCTTTGCCACGCATTGAATGCGATCCGGTACAGCCAGGTCGAGAACTTCGCCTCGAACCGGAACGAGCGGATGTTCTTCCATGCCAGGATGAAGGTCTCCTGGGCGATGTCGTCGGCCAGCGCGAAATTGCCTTGCGTCATGCGCCGGAGCGAGGCGCGCAGGGTCGACTGGTGGCGCCGTACCAGTTCGCCGAAAGCGTGACGGTCATCATCCCTCAACACGCGCAGGATGAGGTCGTTGTCGGTGAATCCGGGCGCCTCGCGCGCCGATGGGGCCATGCCGGTCAGCCGGATGTCGGGTTCGTCTTGCCGCCATCGAGCTTCCAGACGATCAGGAAGCCGATGCCCATGAACAGCGGAATTGCGGCCACGCTCCAGGGGAGGTTGACCTGGTACATGAACAGCCCCAGCCCCACGGCGAGCATGACCAGCACGACGCCGCGCCGCAGGTCCGAGGCCGGCTGCTCGGCGCCGATCAGCAACTGCACCGGTACCGGCTGGCCTTTCTCGGCCAGCTTCAGGGCGGTCTCGTGCATCAGGCGGATGCGGCGCGCGCGCAGCCAGACAAACATGCCGATCAAGGCGATCGGCGCACCGATGCCGAGCAGGATCGCGCTCATCGCGACCATTGATGTTCCGAAATCCATGTTGACCCTTTCTGGCGAATGAAATGTCCTGCGCCTAGGACGCGCCGGGGACCGGGATTGGATTCAGGCGGTCATTTCCGGCTGCTCCGGGATAATGCGGCTTGGCGCGGTGGGCAATTCGCGCATCGCCGCCAAGGGGGATTTCCAGAACAGCAGGATGCCCAGCAGAAGGCCCATTGCGCCGCACAGGCCGATGGTCTGGCGCAGCCCGATCCAGCCGCCCAGCGCCCCTCCGAGGAGGGAGCCGACCGGCGCGAGCGAGACCGCGATGAAGATCAGCGTCGACGTGACGCGGCCGCGCAGGTGCTCGGGAGTCGCGGCCTGGCGCAGCGACAGGTAGTTGATAAAGAACAGCATCACCCCCAGGTCGAGAACAAACAGCGACAGCCCGAGCAGCGCTACCGCCCAGCGGCTGGCTTCGATTCCCGCGATCATCAGCCAGGAGACCGCCGTCAATGTCAGGCCCGCCAGCATCACCTGGCCAACGCCGAAGCGCAGGTTGAGCGGCTGGCAGGTCGCCGACGCGACCAGAAAACCGATGCCGGCCAGCATGTACAGCGTGCCGATGGTCCCGGGCGACAGGCCCAGGTCGCGGGTCGCATAGAGGATGGCGATGGCGATATAGGCGTGCTTGAGGATATTCCAGGCCATCAGGCTGAAGGCAACGGAGCGCAACACGGGGTGGCGCAGGATCATTTCCAGTCCTTCGCGAGCGTCGGCCCAGATGGACTTCCAGCTGGCTCCGGCGGATTTGAGCTTGGGCGCGTCGCTGTCGCGGCGCGGCAGGTTTCTCAGCAACAGCGCGGAGGCATAGAACGACAGCGCATCGGCCAGGATTGCCACCGGCGCTGTCAGCCAATGGATGATCGCGCCGGCCAAACCCGGGCCGACCAACTGCGACGCCGAATCCGACAGCGCGATGCCGGCATTGGCGTCGACGAGGTGCTCCGGGCCGACCCGCTCGGCCATGAACACCTGGTAAGCCGCCCAGCCGATGATGCCGCCCAGCCCGACGAGGAACCCGACGACGTACAGAACCGGCATCGACAGCGTGCCGGTCCATGCGGCAATCGGCACCACCAACAGCGCGGAGCCGCGCGCGA
Organism: Usitatibacteraceae bacterium; assembly: GCA_036275435.1. Lineage (GTDB taxonomy): Bacteria > Pseudomonadota > Gammaproteobacteria > Burkholderiales > Usitatibacteraceae > UKL13-2. The sequence continues at coordinate 3,370 of DASUDU010000160.1, forward strand.
CGTCGGCCGCGATGATCAGCCGCAACTTGTGCGACCGATCGATCAGCACGCCGGTGAACAGCCCGAACAGCGTATAGGGCAGCGCCTCGACCGCGGTCAACACGCCCATCTCGAACGGCGTCGCATTGAGCAGGATTGCGGCGGTCAGCGGCAAGGCGAGAAAGGTCACCTGGCCGCCGAAATGGGTAATCGTCAGGGACAGCCAGAGGATGCGAAAGTCGCGGTTTTTCCAGACGGGCGCGACAAAGCGGCGGCGCCAGAATCCCCGCGACGCGGATTCGGATGGTACGGCGTTCATTGTTGTTCTCGGCGCTATTATCGCCGAGTCGGCCGGAGCGGCCGTCAAACGCCCTTTTTCAGCGCCTCAAGCCGCGCGCGGGCATCGTCCGCGGCCTTGCCGCTGGACGAATAGCCAAGGAACTGCTGGAACGCCGCCATCGCCTTCGACCGGTCGCCTTTCAGCTGATAGGCGATGCCCAGCCGGTAGTGCGCGGAAAGCTTGCTGTCGATCGACAGGGCTTTCTCCAGCGCGGCAATCGCCAGGTCGGCCGCGCCGTTTTCCAGGTGCGCGCGTCCCAGGCCGAAGTGGAACAGCGCGTTACCCATGTCCGCGGCAAGCCGCCGCTCGAACAGCATCACGGCCTGCGCCGCGCGCTTGTCATTGAGCATCGCAAAACCGAGGCCGGCCCATGCCTGGTTGAGCGCGGTGGCGGTGTCCTCGTCACCCGCCGCCGGCCTGACACCGGAAAGCAGTTTTTCCGCCAGCTCGAACTCCTTTTCGTAGGCGTGTACTTCGGCGCGCAGGATCGCGCCCTGCCCGGCATGCAACCGGGCGTGCGCCTCGCTGTTGGCGACGGCCTTGCGCACGCTGCCGCCGGCCAGTCCCGGAGCCTGCAGGTAGAACTGGTTGAGGTCGCGCCGGGCGTCGAACGCCGCAGGGTCAAGCTCCACAGCGGTGGCAAAGGAATCCTTGATGCGCGTGGCGTACTTGATGCCGTTGACCAAGCCGGCGGACATCGCCGCGGCGCCATACAGCGTGCCCAGCGCGTGGTGGCATCGCGCGGACGCGGGCAGGTTCCTGACGCATTGCTCCGCAAGCGGAATGAATTCCTCGCGTTTCTTCTCGTCCCCGGCGGCATAGCGCGCGAGGTACCAGATCGCCACGTCGTCGTTGCCGTTCTTTTTCAGCCGCTCGCGGCCCAGGGCCTCGATGTCGGCGAACTTGCGCGCCTTGGCCAGCGTCTTGAAGTCGGATGCGTCCTGCGAAAAGGCCGGAATGGCGGCAAGCGCGAGGACTGCGCCAAGCGCGGCGCGCAACAAGGATGTGAAGGTCATTGGCGGCTTCGTTTGTTGGATCCGATGCTAACGCGCCGGCGTGTGGTTCCGCCGACAGGTCGCATGCGGTAGAGTCGCCGGATGACCGCACAACCACCGTGCCCGGACTCGTTGCAGCCGCTGCTGGTGCATTGCCGCGCCGGTTTCGAGGCCGATGTCGTCGAGGAACTTCGCATGCAGCGCGGGGATGGCATCGAGGTCCTGCGCGCCGCAGCCGACAGCGGCTTTGCGTGGCTCGGCATTCCGGCGGCCGGTGCTGCATGGCGTCCGCTGGTGTTCGCGCGCGCGCAAGTACAGACCGACCGAACGTGGATCGACCTGCCCGGCAACGACCGGGTGACGCCGATTGCCGCGCGTGCGGCGCAGTGGCTCGGCGCGTCGGCGATCGATGCGATCGGCGAGGTCTGGGTCGAATACCCGGACACCAACGAAGGCAAGTCGCTGTCCCGGCTCGCGCGCGCGCTCGAGCCGCGCCTTGCCGGCGCGCTCGTCGAGAAGGGCTTGCGCGTCGAGCAAGGCAGGCCCCGGCTGCATGTGTTCCTGTCGCCGCAGCGCGATGCCTTGCTCGGCCTGCAGGCCATTACGCCGGGCCAATGGCGCAACGGCATTGCACGGCTGTCGATGCCGCGCGACGCGCCGAGCCGTTCGACGCTGAAGCTGGCCGAAGCCATCCAGGTTTTCCTCGGCGATGCCGCGCCGCGGCGCCTGCAGCCGAACATGCGCGCGGTGGACCTTGGCGCGGCGCCGGGAGGCTGGACCTGGCAGCTGCTGCACCGCGGGCTGCATGTCACGGCCGTCGACAACGGCAGCCTCAAGGGCGAGTTGTTCGACAGCGCGCTGGTCCGCCACCTGCGCGAGGATGGCTTTCGCTTCCGCCCGAAGAAGACCGTCGACTGGATGGTTTGCGACATGGTCGAAAAACCGTCGCGCATCGCCGCGCTGGTATCGACCTGGCTGGCCGAGGGCTGGTGCCGCGCCAGCATCTTCAACCTCAAGCTGCCGATGAAAAAGCGCGTGGCCGAGGTCGCCCGCTGCCGGGCCCTGATCGAGGACGCCCTGCGCGAACGCGCACTGCGCCACGAGCTGGCCTTTCGCCAGCTGTATCACGACCGCGAGGAAGTGACCGGGTATTGCCGGATCATCAACCCGCGTTCCTGATCAGCGCTGGAAGGTGATCTCGGTGTCGTAGCTGCGGCCCTCGGCGCCGGCGTTGAACTTCCAGCGCGACAGCGCGCCCTGGACGGCGCGGTCGAACACCTTCGCGGGCGAGGCCTGGACGATGGCCACGTTGGTCACTTCGCCACTGGCCGAAATGGTCAGGCGCGCCCGAACAGTTCCGGATTCGACGCCCGCGCGCGTGGCCTCGCGCGGAAACTCCGGGGCCTCGCGGGCCAGCACGGTGACTTGGGTGGTGGGCAATGGTGCGCTGCTTCGCGCGCTCGGCGCGGCGCTGGCCACTTGCGCTGGTGGCGGCGCGGCTGGCGGCGGTGCCGCTGCTGCCGATGCGCTGCTCGCTGCAGGCGCGGTTGTTGTAGCCGGGGCCGCAGCCGCGGGCTGTGGTGCCGCGGGTGCGACTGCTGCTGGCGGCGCACTCGCGGTGCTGGTCGCGCGCGCCGGCGCGGCCTTTGCCTCCGGCTCGGGCTTCGCGGGGCTGTCCTTGAGCGATTTCAGGTCGCGCATGTAGTCCACGTTCTTGCGCGGCAGGTAGAAATCCTTTTCGGTTTCCTGTTTTTGCGACACCGCGGCGAGCCGCTCGGTGGTCGTCGGGATTTTTTCGCTCCTGTTGCAACCGGCCAAAACCGTCGCCGCCGCGGCCAGCGCCAAGCTTGCACACGCATGGAATGATCTGGGCATGGGACCTCCCGGGCAACGGAGTGTGGATTGGCGCAAGGTGCACGCGGCATGCCTGCGCCATCGGGGTTCGGCGGACATTATGTCACCGTCGCCGGCTGGTGTCGGCCTTGCAACGCGCCTGCCGGATGGGTCGCGCGAGGCAGCCGATCTTGACAGCCCGGCGGCTAGCGGGGCCGAACCAGTACGGTATACAGGGCGAAGATGCTGGTGTTCAGGTCGATCGGTTCATTGTTGGCGGTGCGGTCCCAGCCCAGCGCGCGGCCGACATTGCGGATCGCCTCGTCGTCAGCCGTGTTGATCGCGAGCACCTGGAAGCCGGCACGCTCATAGGACTCGCGCGGCCAGGGCGAACGGCCATCCGCCTGCGGGTTGTAGCCGCCCTTGTCTGCCTGCCGCGGCGAGACGTTGTAGATCACCAGCAGCCCGCCGGGTTTGAGCGCATCGTACAGGGCCTTGATGAACACCTCGTCCGTCACCCCGAGGTTGACCTGCTGGCGCCGGTCGGTGCGCCGCTCGGGCTTCACGTACCCCTTCTTGAGCGTGTTCTTCGACAGGATCAGGTCGAAGGCGCCGCCGACGCGCGCCACCATCGGCGCGTCTTTCGGCCAGTAGCCGTGGGCCAGCGTCAGGGTGCCGCTGGCGCGGCGCGACTCGCGCATCGCAGCAACCGTGCCTTGGTCGCGCGGTTCCGAATAGAGCGCGTCGAGGTAGCTGTCGGGGTCGACGCCGACCACGTGGGCGCCCAGGCTTGCCATCAGCCGCAGGTGGCCGATGCCGCCGTAACCGAAGTCGAGGACACGCCGGCCCTGCAGGTCGGTCATCCCGTGTGCGGCCGCGATCTCGAGCGGTCGAAGGTACGCCAGCGGCGAGCCATACTTGGTGTAGTAGTAACGGTATTCGTCGAGGGATACCTCGGCGAGCCTGGCGCGCTGCGCTTCCGGCAGCGCCGCGCGCTCGGCGGCGGAAAAATACTCGCGGGTGGTCTCATTGATGTACGCCAAACGCGTTCCGGCCGGCGGCAGCGAACGCACCGCATCGAGGAAGCGCAGGGTCAGCCCGCTCACGGCGAACGGCCGCAGCGCCGCCGCCTCGTCGGCGAGTTTCCGCAGGGTGGGCGTTGCCGGCTCGGGCTGAACCGACGTGGGCGGCGGGGCATCGCGCACGATCACGTCCGGGCGCTGCGTGCGTGGCGGCGCCGCGCAGCCGGCGAGCAGGCCCAAAAGCAGGGCGAACACTGCAAGCAGGCTTGCAGGCTTCAGGCGATGGCAGATCATCGATGCATTTTACGGCACCGCCGGAAGCAGCCCCTGTGACCAGCCGCGCGAGTCGCGCGCGATGCCGGTCGGTAGAATGTGGCGGGAATGGCCGGCTTCGATGATTGCGATCGGCCGCGGATCCGAGCAGGCAGGAGAACGATGGTCCAGATCATTACCGGTTGGCAATGCATCGGCTGCGGCAAGATCGACGCCCCGCAGCAATGCGTCGGCGTTTGCCAGGACAAGAAAGTCGAAATGGTTTCGGCGGCTGATTACCGCGCCGCCGTGTCGCGAACCGTCGAAGCCGACGCGGTGCTGCGCCAGCTGGCCTTTACCACGCCGCGCGATGGCGATTGGGAGCGCAGCTACCGGGCGCTGCAGGCGCGCGCGCGGCGGGTGGTCAAGGAAGGCGCCGACGACCTGCCCGAATCGATTTCAGGCAATTCGGCGCAAGCTTGAACCAGCCCCTGGCGATTGCCTGAGGCCTACACCTCGCCCGCCGTTCGCTTCGGCGTGGCGGCAAAGCACGCGCATCGATGCTGCATGAGACCAGCCGGTTGAACATCCCGCGAACGCGGGAAAGCCGCTCAGGCGGCCGGCGCCATTCCCGCGGGGAGGATGCCGTCGAGCAGGTAGTCGATCAGTTCCTTGACCGAGCGGATCTGGTCGCCGAACGGCAGAGGCGCGCCGCCGCGGAAGAACAGCCCGCGCTCGACATCGCCGGCCAGCGCGGCGGCCAGGTGGTGGTCGATGCAGAACTGCCCGAAGCGCTCCACGCCGTCGCGCAGGCCGCAGTGTTCGAGGCAGTCGAAGGCCAGCGTGCAGTCGGTGCGCTGCTTGGCGCGGCCCTTGAGGATCGGCAGCTTCTCCATGTACTTTTCCAGCCATGGCGTGAGCACCGCGCGCGCCGGCAGGCCCGCCACGCTCATGAAGGTGACGATCTTTTCCGGCTTGGCCTCGGCGAGTACCTTCTTGAAGTTCGGGTGCGCATCGCCCTCTGTGGTGACCGCGAAGGGCGTACCGACCTGCACGGCGCTGGCGCCCAGGTCGAACAGCGCCTTGACCTGCGCCGGCGTCGAGATGCCGCCCGCCGGGATCAGCGGCATCTTCTCGCGCTCGATTCCCAGGTCCTTGAAGATCGCAAAAGTCTCTTCGAGTACGCGCGGGAAGTCGAAGCGCGGATCGTCGACATCCTCGATCCTGGCCGCGCCCAGGTGGCCGCCGGCCTTGCCCGGGTGCTCGATGACGATGGCGTCCGGAAGGCGATTCTTGCGCATCCATTTCTTCAGCACCACACCGATGCCGCGCGAATCGGACAAGATCGGGATCAGGGCCACGTCGGGGTGATCGGAACACAGATCGGGAAGGTCGAGCGGCAGCCCAGCGCCGACGACGATGGCCTGCGCGCCGGATTCACACGCGGTCTTTACCGAATGCGCGTACTCGGACACGGCACGCATGATATTGACCGCCACCAGCCCGTTGCCCTTGGCCAGTTCAATGGCCGATCTCACCTCGCGCTGCAAGGCGGTGAGGTTGGCGCGGTTGATGAGGTCCTTGTCGCGGCTCTTGGCCGTCTGTGCCATCAGGTCCGGATGGTGGCGGCGCAGGTCGACGCTGGACAGCGTGCCCACCGCACCCTGGCGCGCCACGCTGCCGGCCAGGCGATGCGCCGAGACGCCCACGCCCATGCCGCCCTGCACAATCGGCAACAGCGAACGGCCGCGGATCACCAGGCGTTTTTTCGGGGCCGCCTCGGCGGCCAGTTGCACGGGGCAGTTCATCATTTGTCTCCGACCTCGCCGGCACGCAGGCCGCTCATGCGGAAGCCGCCGTCGACGTAGACGATTTCGCCGGTGATGCCGCTGGCCAGCGGGCTGGTGAGGAACGCGGCGGTGTTGCCGACCTCGTCGATGGTCACATTGCGCCCCAGGCCGTTGTTGCGTTCGACAAATTTCAGCAGTTTGCCGAAATCGCCGACACCGGCCGCGGCGAGCGTCTTGATCGGCCCGGCGGAAATGCCGTTGACGCGTATGCCCAGCGGTCCCATGCTGTAGGCGAGGTAACGGATGCACGCCTCGAGGCTGGCCTTGGCCAGGCCCATGACGTTGTAGTTGGGCACCGCGCGGTCGGCGCCGAGATAGCTCATCGCCACGATCGCACCCTCGCGGCCCTTCATCAGCGGCAGCGCGGCCTTGGCCAGCGCGGCCAGGCTGTAGGCGCTGATGTCGTGGGAGATGCGGAAATTCTCGCGCGTCACCGCGTCGTGGAAATCCCCGGCCAGCGCCTCGCGCGGGGCAAAGGCGATCGAATGCACGAGGCCGTCGAGGACGCCCCATTGCTTGCCGAGATTCTCGAACAGCGCCGCGATTTCGTCATCGCTCGTCACATCGCAAGGCATCACCGGCGGCGCGCCGAATTCGGCGGCAAGGCCGACCACGCGGTCCTTGACGGCTTCACCCTGATAGGTGAACGCCAGCCGCGCGCCTTCGCGATGCATGGCTTTGGCCACCCCATAGGCGATCGAGCGCTGGCTCAACAACCCGGTGATCAGAATCGATTTGCCGTCGAGCATCCCCATGTGGGCGGTTCCTTCCTGTCAGTGGTGGCGCCAAAACCCGGCAGCCGCGGGCAGTGCCCGCCGGACCGGTAACGGCGCATCTTGAACGAGGCACAGGCTGCAATATTGACAGGTATCAAATAAAGCGGAGTTTGCGGCCAGCCCGACCGACAAAG
>DASUDU010000161.1:0-2888 GCA_036275435.1 Usitatibacteraceae bacterium
GAACACCGCCGTGATGAAGGCCCACACCGCGCTCATCGCCGCCGCTTCGGTCGGCGTGAACAGGCCCGAATAGATGCCGCCCATGACGATGAAGATCAGCAGCAGGCCCCAGATCGACTCGCGGAAGGCGCGCCAGCGCGCGGTCCACGACGCCTTGGGCTGCCTCGGGTAGTTGAATTTGCGGGCGCGCCACCAGGTGGTGAATCCAAGCATGGTTGCCAGTACCAGCCCCGGAATCACGCCGGCCATGAACAGCGCCCCCACCGAGGTATTGGTCGAAACCGAATACATCACCATCACGATCGACGGCGGAATGAGGATTCCCAGCGCCCCGGAAGTGGTGATGACGCCGGCACCGAACTTGTTGGGAAATCCCGCCTTGACCATGGCCGGCATCAGGATCGAACCGATCGCCACGACAGTGGCCGGCGACGAACCCGACACCGCTGCAAACAGCGCGCAGGCCAGCACCCCGCCCAGCCCCAGCCCGCCATGCCAGTGCCCGACCATCGATGTGGCAAAGCGGATCATGCGTTTCGCCACCCCGCCGTGGGTCAGGAAGTTGCCGGCGAGGATGAAGAACGGGATCGCCATGATCTCGAACTTCTCGATGCCGGTGAACAGCTTCATCGCCACCGACTCGATCGGCACCTGGGTCATGAAGAACAGGAAGCTCAACACCGTCAGGCCGAGGGAAATCGAGATCGGCATGCCGGTCAGCATCAACAGGACCAGCAGCAGGAAAATGATCATGGTGCTCATGGCTTGTTACCTCCCGTCGGTTGATCCTGGCCGCGGCGTTCGACGCCGTCGGACGGCGTCTGCTGGTCCTTGCGGCGTTCATCGCCGTCCCAGTTGGGCTCGCGCGGATGCAGGTCGTCGTCCATGCGAAAGATCTTGTCCTCGTTGCCGGGTGCGTTGAGCGGCTCTTCGTCGATGCCATCGACGTGACCGTGATCGTGGTGCGGCAGTTCGCCGGTCTTGATGAAGCTCACGCAAACCTGCAGGAAACGGAAGCACATCAGCGCCGAGCCGAAGGGAATCGCGCAATAGACAATCCAGGTCGGCCATTCGAGGTCCGGCGTGGTCGGCCCTTCCGGCAGGTCGCCGGTGGCGATGCCGAGCCACTTGAACACGGAATAGTGCGCGCCGTTCTCCCAGACAAAGGTCGCGCCCAGCGTGGCGATGATGCCGGTGAACAGCGCCCCGGCAAGCAGCCCGAGCACCACGAACTTGGCGCGGTTGCTATCACTCAGCCGGTTGATCAGCACATCGACGCCGACGTGGATGCCGGTGCGCACGCCGTAGGCGGCACCGAACTTGGCCATCCACACGAACATGATGATGCACAGTTCCTGCGCCCAGCTGAAGTGGATCTTCAGGAGCATGTCCTGCACGCCCGGAATGGCGAATCCGGCCGCGTAGCGGTGAACCACGGCGGCGAAAATGATGAGTGTCGCCGCGCCGATGAGGAAGGTGATGAGCCATTCCTCCAGGTGATCGAGTGCTTTCATCAACATGCGTTTCCTCCCTGCGCGGCCGCGTTAGGCGCGGATGCGCCCAACCCGGGCCGTGACGGCCCGGGAGCGACGATGGATCGGATCAGAGCTTGGTCGGGTCGAAATCGGTGGCTTTGTAGACAGTCTCGATGATGTCCTTGCCGATGCGCGACTCCATCTCCTTGTGCACCTTGACCATCGCTTTTTTCAGCGCCAGCCGCTCGGCCGGGGTCGGCACGTACACCGTCGTCTTGTTCGATTTCTTCACCGCCTCGAGCGCCGCCATGTTCTCTTCCTTGGCGATCTTGTTGGCGTAGGCGGTGGCGTCCTTCATCGCGGCGTCGAGCTGGCCGCGCACGTCGGCGGGCAGGCCGTCCCAGAATTTCTTGTTGGTGATCACCGCGTAACCGAGGTAGCCGTGGTCGGTGACCGACATGTGCTTTTGCACCTCATGCATCTTTTGCGTGTAGAGGTTGCTGTGCGGGTTCTCGGTGCCGTCGACCACACCGGTCTGCAGCGCCTGGTAGACCTCGGAGAAGGCCATCACCTGCGGCAAGGCGCCCACCGCGCGCATCTGCGCCTCGAGCACCTTGGAGGACTGGATGCGCATCTTCTGGCCCTTGAAATCGTCCGGCGTCTTCAGCGGCTTGTTGGCCGAAAACGACTTGAAGCCGTTGTCCCAGAACGCCAGCCCGGTGATGCCCTTGGTCTCCAGCTTGGTGAACAGTGTCTTGCCGACCGCGCCTTGCGTGACCTTGTGCAATTCGTCGTAGTTGTCGAAGATGAACGGCAGGTCGAACACCTCGAACTCCTTGACGCCCAGCGGGCCGAACTTGGCCAGCGACGGGGCCAGCATCTGCACCGCGCCGATCTGCAGCGCTTCCATTTCTTCCTTGTCCTTGTACAGGGTCGAATTGGCGTAAACCTCGACCTTGACCTTGCCCTTGGTTAGTTCCGCGGCCTTCTTGGCAAAGTACTCGGCGGCCTTGCCCTTGGGCGTGTCGTTGGCCACGACATGCGAAAACTTGATGACGATGGGCGCCTGCGCCAGGGCTGCGGACACCGGCAGCGTGGCGAGGACCAACGTGGCGAGCAATGAGCGGATCAACATGGGAGCTCCTGGTGGGTTAGGTTGGATCGGTGATCGGGTTGCGGCAACGAATAGACTGACGGGCCGCAGTTTGGCGTGACGGGCCGGGCCCGGCAATTGTGGATATCCACATGCGCCGGGTGTTTACAGGCTGCGCGCACCCTTGCACCATGGCGACATGTCGATCCCGGCCGAATATCCCTCCCGTCAAAAACTGATCCAGCGCAGGGTTTGGTGGTGGCTGCCCGCGCTGATTCTGGCGCTGCTGCTGGCCACCACAGTATTCCTGCTGTCGCTGT
>DASUDU010000162.1:0-5976 GCA_036275435.1 Usitatibacteraceae bacterium
GCGCTTACCGTTTTTCACAACGTTTTGGAGCGCAGGCCGCGGATGCCGGAGGCGCATGTCAACATGGGATTTGCCCTGCTGGGTATGAAAAAATACGCGGCGGCTAGGGACTTCTTCAACAGCGCGATCGACTTGCACCCCGCACAGGCCAACGCCTACTACGGCTTGGGCGAGGCGCTCGACGCGATGGGCGATCGCGATGGGGCAATCGGCGCCATGCGCGCCTTCGTCCATCTGGCGCCGCCGAACGACAAGTTCCGGGTCCGTGCCGAGGCGGCGATCTGGGAATTGACCGAGGCGCGCGACGCGGCAAAGACAATGAAAAAGGGCAAATAATGATCGTCGAACAACGCGCGGGGAGACGGCATGATTCCTGAACTGGGACACCTGGCACTAATCTTGGCCATGGCGACCGCTCTGGGACTGGCAGTCGTTCCGCTGATCGGCGCGGCGCGCGGGCAGACCACCCTCATGCACTTCGCGCATCGCGCCGCACTGGTGCACGCCACGCTGGTATTCGCAGCATTTGCCGCCTTGGGATATGCGTTCTGGGCCAACGATTTTTCCGTCAAGTACGTCGCGAGCCATTCCAACAGTGCGTTGCCCGTGGCGTACCGGCTGGCCGCGGTCTGGGGCGGCCACGAAGGCTCGATGCTGCTCTGGCTGCTGATGCTTGCGCTGTGGACGCTCGCCGTTTCCGTGTTCAGCAGGGGCCTGCCGCAGGTGCTGGTAGCCCGGGCGCTCGCCGTCATGGGCATGGTCGCGATCTGCTTCGAGTCGTTCATCCTGTTCACATCCAACCCGTTTTCCCGGCTGATCCCCGCAGCCGCAGACGGACGGGATCTGAACCCGCTTCTTCAGGACCCGGGCATGGTCCTGCACCCACCGATGTTGTACATGGGTTACGTTGGTTTTTCAGTCGCATTCGCGCTGGCGGTGTCCGCGCTGTTGTCCGGCCGCATGGATGCGGCTTGGGCACGCTGGTGCCGTCCGTGGACCATCGCCGCGTGGGCCAGCCTCACCGGTGGCATTGCGCTGGGCAGCTGGTGGGCATACACGGAACTGGGGTGGGGCGGTTGGTGGTTTTGGGATCCGGTGGAAAACGCTTCTTTCCTGCCTTGGCTAACCGGCACGGCGCTTATCCATTCGCTGGCGGTCACCGAAAAGCGCGGCCAGTTCAAAAGCTGGACCGCGTTGTTGGCCATCAGCAGCTTTGCGCTCAGCCTGCTGGGCACGTTCCTGGTTCGCTCCGGGGTGTTGACCTCGGTGCATGCCTTCGCGACCGACCCCAAGCGCGGTGTGTTCATCCTCGGACTACTGGTGCTGGTAGTGGGCGGGTCGTTCCTGCTGTTTGCCTGGCGCGCGGGGCGCTTTGCCGCGCCGGGAACGGTCGCCAAGGGATCGCGCGAGTTCTGGCTGTTGACCAACAACGCGCTGTTGTGTGTAGCTACGGCAACCGTGCTGCTCGGTACCCTTTATCCGCTCGCGCTCGATGCCCTCGGGCAGGGAAAGATCTCCGTCGGGCCGCCGTATTTCGATGCCGTCTTCGCGCCGGTCGGGCTGGCGCTTGCGATGCTCCTGGGTTTTGGTGCGTGGTCGCGCTGGGGTGAAGCGATGGACGTTGCGAAGCTGCGTTCCCTTGCGCCGGCAGCGGCGGGGGCGATTGCTGCCGGCGCGCTGTTTGCCGGGGCGGTGCGGCCATTCTCTTGGCTCGGCACACTGGCCGTTGCCGTGGCCGGCTGGCTCGCAATGGCGACGCTCTGGCACGTGGTTCGGCGCCTGCGTGGAAGCGGCTCCGAGCGCTGGACCACGCGGCTGGCTCGCCAGGGGGGCTCCTATTTCGGAATGCAACTCGCGCACTTGGGGGTTGCAGTGTTCATCGTCGGGGTTGCCTGCGTGAAGTCCGCCGAGACGACACGCGACGTGCCGCTGCAGATTGGCCAGGCCGCGGATGTGGCCGGCTATCAGTTCCGCCTGCGCACCCTGGAAGACGTGCAAGGGCCAAACTATCAGGCGGTGCGCGCGACCATCGACGTGGCGTTGCCCAGCGGCACCCAGATTGTTCTTGCACCGGAGAAGCGCGTTTACCGCGTGCAGACCATGCCGATGACCGAAGCCGCCATCGATTCCGGGCTGTTGCGCGACGTCTACGTTTCCATGGGCGAGGCGATTTCGCAATCGGCGTGGATCTTTCGCGTGCAGGTCAAGCCGTTTGTGAATTGGATCTGGGGCGGCTGCGTGTTGATGGCGTTGGGCGGGTTGTTGGCTTTTGCCGATCGCCGCTACCGTCTCGTGTTTCGGACCGGGATCTCGGCGCAGCCATCTGCGGCTGTGCCTGCTGCGGCGGAGTGACGTAGCGATGGCCAGCCTGCGCGTTGCCGCCGCGAACTACCGTCTGTTGGGCAGCGCGTTGCTGTTCGCCACGGCCGCTTTCATGGTGGCTCCGGCGCAGGCCCAACTGCGTGCTGCTCAGGAGCAGTCGGTCCATTCGAATCCGCGCGTCATGGAACTGGCCGAACAATTGCGCTGCCTGGTTTGCCAAAACCAGACCATCGCCGAATCGAACGCCGCGCTCGCCGTCGATTTCAAGAACCAGATTGCGCAGATGATTGCCGCTGGCAAGAGCGATGACGAAATCATGCGTTTCATGGTCGATCGCTATGGCGACTTCGTCCTGTACCGTCCGCCGGTAAAGGCATCGACCTATCTGCTGTGGGGCGGTCCGATGCTGTTCGCCCTGTTGGGGGCGTGGGTTCTGTTGCGTCGGGTTCGCGCCTCTTCGCATGCAGGGTTGCGCAGCGGCGAGGCCGCCGGCAATGCGGACGACGAAGCGCGTGCCGAGGCGCTGCTGGCCGGCAAGGAGCCGCACCGATGACGCCATTTGTCTTGCTTGCCGCGGTGCTGTTGGTTGCCGTGGTAGCGGCCTTGCTGCTGCCCTTGATGAAACCCAACGCGCAATCCTCTGTCGGCATGAATGCGGCCACCATCGAGGCCTATCGCGACCAGCTGGAGGAGTTGGAGGCGCAAATGGCCGACGACGGGGCGGATCTGGTGCGTCTGGAGCAGGAGCGGCGCGCCCTCAAGCTTCGCCTTGCCGCGGAAACCCGCGAGTCCGAGTCACAGGTGGCTGCGGCCCCCGGCGCGCGCAAAGCCGCCATCGGCCTTGTCGTGGCGGCGCCCGTTCTGGCCGCGTTCGCATACGCCTGGATCGGCAATCCCGGCGCAATCAACCCGCCGGCTGCGAAACCTGGCGAGCACCGCCTGACGCGACAGGACGTCGAGCAAATGGTTGAAAAGCTCACAGCTCGCCTCAAGGACGCTCCGGGGGACGTCGATTCCTGGATCCTGCTTGCGCGCTCGCAGACTTCTCTGGGGAATTTCGAACAGGCTGCTCGCGCCTATGACGCGGCGGCCGGCTTTGCTCCCAACAATGCCGGGATCCTCGCCGACTATGCGGACGTCGTGGCGATGCGCCAGGGCAAGAACTTTGCCGGGGAGCCGGACCAGTTGATCGCCCGCGCGCTGGCGGCCGATCCGCGACACACCAAGTCACTGGCCCTGGCCGGCAGCTCGGCCTTTGCCCGCAAGGATTTTTCGGCTGCGCGGGACTATTGGAACCGCGCTTTCGCGACACTCCCACCCGATTCGCCGCCGGCCCGCTCCTTGCGCTCCAGCATTGCCCAGGCCGAGGCCGCGCTGTCGACAAGTGGTTCGGGCCCGGCGGCGGCGACCAGCTCTGCGCGCATCAGCGGTCGCGTCGAGATCGAGGCCTCGCTTGCGGCGCGCGTGCAGCCGGGCGACACGCTGTTCGTGTTTGCGCGCGCGGTGGATGGGCCGCGCGTGCCGCTGGCTGTTGCCCGCATGACGGCCGCGAAGCTGCCGGTCGAATTCGTCCTCGACGACAGTATGGCGATGAATCCGCAAACGCGCCTTTCCTCCGTCCGGCAAGTGCAGATTGAGGCGAAGATCTCCCGCAGCGGCAGCGCGACGCCCGTGAGCGGAGACCTGGTTGGAGCGCTTGGACCGGTTGCGGTGGGCGCCAGCGGGATACGGGTGCAGATTCGGGATGAGCGCCGCTGATGCAGCGTCGTGCCCTATTGGCCGGTTTGCTGCTGGGCACCTTGGCAGGCTGCGGCCGCAACACCGGGTTTCGAGCCGAGCCGGTTCCCGCGTTCGAACTGCCGCACCTGGGCAAGGCGGGCATGTGGAGCAGCCGCGAATTTGGCCGCGCAGCGGTGCTCAATTTCTGGGCGACCTGGTGCGGGCCCTGCCGCCAGGAGATGGACTCCCTCGAGCGTCTCCATCTGGCGTTGCAGGACTCCGGGATCGCCGTGATCGGCATTTCGGTCGATCGTGACGCGCGAAATGCGGAAGAATTCATATTGGCGCGTAAACTTACGTTTCCCAACTTGCATGACCCGGAAAGCGCGCTTGCCGCCCGGGCGTTGCAGGTGCGGGTGCTGCCGACCACATTCGTCATCTCGAACGCTGGCAACATCGTTGAGCGAGTCGAGCGGGCCGAGGACTGGGCAGCACCAAGGATGCGCGAGCGCATCCTTGAATTGGTTCAGCGGCGTGCGTCTTGATCGACCGTTTCGAGGTGAGGATCGTGTGGCAATGAAGGCTTTGAAAACCGTCGTGCCGGCCTGGCGCTGGGCAGGCCTGGCCAGCGCAGCCGCGATCGCGGTCGCGCTGGCCTTCCCGGTCGCCGCGCAGAAAAGCGAGGCATTTCTCGCCGGCGAGAAAGCCTATCACCGCGGCGACGTGCGGGGCGCGATTGCCAAGCTCAAGCCGGCGGCCGATCGTGGCGAGGCGGATTCACAGGCGCTGCTGGGGGAGATCCTCGACTATGCGGAAAACAACGACGAGGCGGTAGCCTATTTCCGCAAGTCGGCCGACCAGGGCAATGTTGACGGCGCCTTTGGTTTGGGCCGGATGATGGCCATCGGCGAGGGTACGCCCAAGGATCCCGCCGGCGCGCGGGTCTGGATGATCCGCGCCGCAGAAGGCGGCCACGAAGCGGCGCTGCGCACGGTGGTCCTGGCGTATGCCGAAGGCGGATTGGGTCTGAGTGCCGAACAGCGGGCCTCGCCCGAGGCGCTGAACTGGATTCGCAAGGGGGTTGACGAAAAAATGCCCAAGGCGATGTTGCGGCTGGCCAAGGCCTACCGCAACGGTGAATTTGGCCTTGCCGTGAATGTCAAGGAGGCGGAAGCGCTGGAAGCGAGAATTCGTGCCCTCAGCGGCGCCAAGCCACAGAAAGGAAAGCAGGATGCGAACAAACCGAAGTAGTCGTCTCCCCCTTGTGTTGGCTGCAGCGCTGTTGCTTTGCGCAGCATGGACAGTCGGTGCCGCTGACTTGTCCAATGGCGCGCGCCTGTACGAGGTGCATTGCGCCCAATGCCACGGCAAATCGGGAGAAGGCGTGATGCCCGGTGCACCCAAATTCAACCGCGGGGAGCGGCTGTTGCAACCCGATCCGGTGCTGATGGCGACGATACTGCGCGGGAAAAACGCGATGCCGCCGTTCCTTGGTGTCCTGCGCGAGCGCGAAATTCTTGATGTGATCGCGCACCTGCGCACCCTGCAGAAATTCAATTGAGAGCCGAGAGAATCCAGGAAATGACCGAAACGAACAAGATCATCGCGCTCGTCGCCGGCGCTGTCGCGCTCGCTGGCGGCGCATTCATGCTGGGCGATCGCATGGCGCGCTCCGGCACGCAAGGCGCAGCCCCGGCTGCCGCGGCAATGCCCGCCACGCCGGCTGGTGTCCCTGCGGCCGCGCCGGTAGCCGCTTCGACCGTGCCGATGCCCGCGCAAGCGCCGGGCGCACCACTGCCGGCCGCGGCGGCCGCGCCCCAGGCGCCGGGCGTTCCGGCCGACCACGAGCGCGAAGGAAAGGCGCAGCCCCCGGCCGACGCGCCATTCGTGCATTTTCGCGTCGGCAACAAGAACGTCAAGGACCTGCTGGCCGAG
>DASUDU010000163.1:0-5772 GCA_036275435.1 Usitatibacteraceae bacterium
GAGCACCGCGACCATGCCGTCCATGTCGCGCGGATTGGGGATCAGCACGTTGTGTCCGCCGAGGCGAAAGGTCAGCCACATGCAGGTGACCAGGCAGAAGATGTGGTACATCGGCAGGGCCGAAATCACCACGGCCGGGTCCGGCGGTGGTCCCTTGCTGGTGTCGTTGAGGGCCGGTTGCAGCCAGGCCTCCGAGGCCAGCACATTGCCGACGATGTTGGCGTGCACCAGTACCGCGCCCTTGGCCACGCCCGTCGTGCCGCCGGTGTATTGCAGGAAGGCGATGTCCTCCGGACCGAGTTCGGCGCGGGCCAGTTTCATCGACCGCCCGGCGGCCAGCGCCGCGCTGAACGCGATTGCACCCGGCAGGGAATAGGGCGGCACCGCCTTCTTCACGCGCCGAACCACCGTGTTGGTGATCAAACCCTTGGGAAATCCGAGCAGGTCGCCGACCGCGGCGATGACGATGGTCTTGAGCGCGCTCGCATGCGCCGCCGCCTCGACGGTCGCGGCGAAATTCTCCAGCACGATGATCGCCTCGGCACCGGAATCGACAAGCTGGTGCTCAAGCTCGCGCGGCGTGTACAGCGGATTGACGTTCACCACCACGAAGCCCGCGCGCAGCACCGCCAGGATGGCGATCGGGTACTGCAGGATGTTGGGCATCATCAGCGCCACGCGCGCACCGCGCTTCAGGCCGCGCGATTGCAGCCATGCGCCAAGCGCCTGCGACATCCGGTCTGCCTCGGCATAGGTCAGCGATTTGCCCATGCAGGTAAACGCCGTACGGCTGCCGAAACGCTGGAAGGTCTCGTCGGCCAGCGCCGCCAGCGAGGCGTAGCGCGTCGGGTCGATGTCGTGGGCGACCCCAGCTGGATAGTGCGCAAGCCAGGGGCGCGCGGCGGAAGTGGGCATCGTCGGTTTCCTTGAAAGGTGCGGGCGCGTTCTTAGGGTCTGGTGGCCGCGGTTGGCATTGATTGTAGCGACAAGCGCAGCGCGCTCTCGATCGGAAGCGTGATGCCAGCGGTTTCAAGCGATGCCGGATTGCCCTTGCCGGAATTCTATCGAAGCTGAACTCTAGCACTGGAGCGGCTTTCCGGACGAAACCGGCCGAAACGGCTTGCCAGACAAAGACTTTTTTCGCCTGATGCTGAGCCACACGTCGCGGGCCATTGCCATCGAGGCGACGCATCTGCTCGGTGTGTGCCGCCGGAGATCTTTCCGGGAAAGCGCCACCGGAACCGTCCGTATTCGAACAGAACGCGTGGAGAACTCCGCAGCCGCCGATTGATGATTCCTGAAATCAAAAACCTTCCTTTCCATTCCGGCGAAAACCGGAAAGCAAACTGTCCATGCTTTTATCTAGAGAGCGCAACAAATGAAACGTGAAAGGCGCGCAAACAAATCAAGTGCCTGCGTGCGCTCCACGGCCGGGGGCTTCTTCTTGCAAATTGAGCCGACGGGAATGCAGTGCGTACCAAAAGAAAAAGGGGCCTTGCGGCCCCTTTCCCGATTGCAGCGTCCTGCCGGTTACTTGAACAAGTAGTTCACCTTGGCATAGAACACGCGGCCGAACGGATCGCCGTAACGGGGGTCGTAGCCGACCTGGAACGATTGGCCTTGTGCGGAGGCTGGCGGATCGCGGTCGAAGACGTTGCGCACGCCGGCCACCAGCGTGAGGCCCTTGAAGGCCTTCCACTGCGCTTGCACGTCATAAGTCTCGACGTTGCCGACATTACGCGCGCCGCCGGCATCGCGGTATCCGGCGACGAAGTTCTGCGCGACGTTGGCCGACCAGTCGCCCTTCGACCAGTTGGCCGCCAGCGTCCAGCGATAGCGCGACACCGCGCCGTTGTCGGCCGTGTGTCGGCCAACGTTCGAGGCGATGGGGCCGTTCTTGGCAAACTGATACTGGTACTTCTGGATGAAGGTGCCATCCATCGTGTAGCGCATCTTGCCCAGGCTGCCCCAGCTTTGGTTGTAACCGAGCGAGAAGTCGATGCCCGAGACCAGATACTCGCCGACGTTTTCCTGCACTTGCACGGCATACTGGATCGCGCAGGGGACGTTGGCCGGCGTCGGGGTCGAGGTGTCGTTGGCGCAGCGGCCGTTGGCCAGACGCGCGTAGCGCACGAAGCGGCCCTGGGCATTCAGCGGATCTTGGACGCCATAGAAGTCGAACACGGTGGTGTCCGACAGCGCCTGCAAGGAATTCTTGCGCAGGATGCGGAAGTAATCCAGTCCGATGGAAAGCGCCTGTGTCGGTTCCATCAGCACGCCAACCGACATCTGCCGGGATTTCTCAGGTTGCAGGCTGCGGTTGCCACCAAGTTGATTTTGGATTTGCGCTTCGCATTCCAGGCCGTCATCGACGAAGGCACCGATCGGGTTGCCACCCGGGCATCGGATCGGGTCGTTGTGGGTGTCGGCCGTGTTCGAGAAGAAGCGCGGCTGGAACAGGTCCGGCAACGACGGCGCGCGAAAGCCCGTGTTGTAGGAGCCGCGGACCAGCAACTGCTTCGACGGCGTCCAGCGCATCGACACCTTCGGGTTGGTGCTGTTGCCGAAATCGCTGTAGCGGTCGGTGCGCAGCGCCAGTCCGGCTTCAAAGTCCTTGGCGAGCGGAAAGTTCATTTCCGCGAACACGGCCGAGACCCGACGGCTGGCTTTGGTCACCGGCAGGTTGCCGCCGCCACCCAGCACGTCGCCGCTGGCCAGAACCGGTAGCGGGTTGTCGTCGAATTTTTCATTGCGGGTCTCGGCGCCGACGGCGAGGCCGACATTGCCGCCGTCCATGCGCCAGAGCTCCGTCGAACCCTTCATGTCGAAGGCGTCGACCGTGCCTTTGGAACGGCGCACGTCCTCGAGGATCTTCGCCCCTTGCAGCAACTGCTGGCCCTGCGTGTCCTGGCCGGTGGTGCTGAAGATGTTGATGTTGCCAGTGCGGATCGCCGCCTTCAGCTTGCTCTCGAAGAACCAGCCGTCGACGTACGTGTCGGTGACCTTGCTTTCGGCGCGGTTGAAGCCGGCGTCGATATCCCAGCCGCCGACGGAGCCCTTGGCGCCGATGACGATGCGGTCAGCCTTGGAACTGGCGATGTCGGTGCGGCGGCCGCCGTCCTGCGCGCGCCAGGCGATCCCGAGGTCACCAGTCGGGGTGATCAACGTGCCGTTGGGCAGGCGGAACGGTGCCGGGTAGTACTTGCCGCCGGCCGGGTAGATGAACGGGCCATTGCCGACAAAGTCGTTCACCGGCGTTTCCGAGGAGGCAAAGCGCGCCTTGCTCTTGACCCACACGTACTCGCCGAACACCTGCCAGTTTTCCATCGGCGCAAACGTGGCCTTGACCACGGCGCTCTGGCGATCGACCGGCGGAAAGATTTCCAGGCGCGAGGTGAAGTCATAGCGGCATTGGCGGGTCGACACGGCCGGCAGGTAATACGATCCGATTTCCGGCTTGCATCCCGAGGCGGCGAGGATGTTGGCATTGCCCAGGCTGCCGTTGGCGTCGAAGCGGATCGCCGCCGGGATGATGTTGCCCGAGGTCTGCTGGATGCCGAGGTCCGGACGGATCGCGGTGGCGGCAAAGCTTCGTTGCTTGGCCGCGATCGGGTCGGATTCTTCCTTGTCGAAGGTGGCGATGAAATTGAATTTCTGCTGCGACAACTTGCCATAGCCGGCGGTCGCGGTGTACTTGGTGGTCTTGCCGCCGCCGCGATCGACGTCGGTGCCGTAGGCTTGCAACTCGACGCCGTTGAAATCGGACTTCAGGATGAAGTTGACCACGCCGCCGATGGCATCGGTGCCGTACACGGCCGAGGCGCCGTCGCGAAGCACTTCGACGCGCTCGACCGCCGCCAGGGGGATCGAATTGACGTCGACCGCAGCGCCGTTGAAGGCGTAGTTCGCCACGCGTCGGCCGTTGAGCAGTATCAGGGTGTTGTTCGGGCCCAGGCCGCGCAGCGAGGCACCGGAGAAGCCGGGCGCCGCGGAATCGCCCACGCCTTGCGACAGGTTGACGACCGCGCCCGAATTGAGCTGCAGCTTGTCGAGCAGTTGCGCGGCCGAGGTCATCCCGGTTTTCTCGATGTCCTCGCGCTTGATGACGGTAACGGGCAGGGCCGTTTCACCGTCGATGCGCTTGATGTTCGAGCCGGTCACTTCGATCTTCTCGACCTTTTGCGCATCCTGCGCCGACGCGCCGGTTGCGCCGAGGGCGATGCCAATGGCCAGCGCTTGGCCGATGGCCGCGGTCATGCTGCTTTTGCGGAATTTCATCACGATCTCCTGTTTTTGGGGAATGGCGGGTCTCCATGCTGTTGGTTTTCGCGTTGGCGGCAACCGGCGAATCACGCGAAAAGAATTCAACAGTCCTTGGAGCAAAACGGCATGAGTCTAACGAAATTGGTAACAATTACGCTGGGCTTTGTTGCTTGTTTGCAACGGTTGTTGCATTTTGTGATGAAGGTCAGTTTGACGCGACGCAGGTGACGAGCCATCTCGCCGGCAACCGGAGGGGGAATGTATGGGTCGGGGAAGGGAATGCAACCGCAGGATTGCGCGCTAAATGCATGAAAAACAATGATTTTCATGGACTTGTGCAGCGCAATGTCGTATCATGGCGGGCTATTTTGTTGTCCTGCGGGCCGGTGGTCGCAAAGCCTCCGGTGCGCATGCATTCTTCCCCAAATTGAGATCCTTCATGCCTCGCGCGCTTCGCAATATCGCCATCATCGCCCACGTTGACCACGGCAAGACCACGCTGGTCGACAAACTTCTGCACCAGGCAGGCACGTTTGCCGCGCACCAGCACATCGCCGAACGGGTGATGGATTCCAACGACCTGGAGCGCGAGCGTGGCATCACCATCTTGGCGAAGAACACCGCCATCGATTACCAGGGCGTGCACATCAACATCGTCGACACTCCGGGACACGCCGACTTCGGCGGCGAAGTCGAGCGCGTGCTGTCGATGGTCGACAGCGTGCTGCTGCTGGTCGACGCTGTCGAAGGGCCGATGCCGCAGACGCGTTTTGTCACCAAGAAGGCGCTGGCGCTGGGTTTGCGCCCGATCGTGGTGGTCAACAAGATCGACCGCGACGGCGCGCGACCGGACTGGGTAATCAACCAGACCTTTGAATTGATGGACAAGCTGGGTGCCAACGAGCACCAACTGGACTTCCCCATCGTCTACGCTTCGGCCCTGAATGGCTGGGCGACGCTCGACTGGAAGCAGCCGGGCCCGGACATGCGCCCGCTGTTCGAGACGATCCTGACGCACGTTCCGGAACCGGCAACCGACACCGACGGCCCGCTGCAATTGCAAATCTCGGCGCTCGACTACTCGAGCTACGTGGGGCGCATCGGCATTGGCCGCATCCGCCGCGGTTCAGTCAAGCCGGGCCAGGAAGTGATGGTCATCGCTTCGGGAACGCAGAAAAAGGCGCGCATCAACCAGGTGCAGGGGTTCCAGGGCCTGAACAAGGTCGACCTGCCGCTGGCCGAGGCCGGCGAGATCGTCTCGATCACCGGCATCGATGAACTGTCGATCGGCTGCACGCTCGCCGCCGTTGAGGCACCCGAGGCGCTGCCGCTGCTTGGTGTCGACGAGCCGACCCTGACGATGAATTTCCAGGTCAACACCTCGCCGTTCGCCGGACAGGAGGGCAAGTTCGTGACGACGCGGCAGATCCGCGACCGCCTCAACAAGGAACTGCTGGTCAATGTCGCGCTGCGCGTCGAGGAGACCCAGGACACCGACGTGTTCCTGGT
>DASUDU010000164.1:0-8087 GCA_036275435.1 Usitatibacteraceae bacterium
AACAATATGCGGCGCCAGGGAACACGCTCCGGGCGAATAGTAAAGCTTGATCATTTCTGCCTCTATGAGAACGGACAATCGCCGATGCCGACTGCTGTCCGGCCTGAATACCCCCGGATAACGGGCGCTACCCGAAAACCCGGGACGAAAATCGCAGATCCGCCACCGAACCTGCTATTTTCGCGGTCCATGCGCCGAAATGCCAGGGCCAGGAGCCCGCGAAAGACTCATAGTCTCGTAATCAGGGACGATGTGTCAAACCGGTTGCCGCCGGCCTTCTGCACGTCGCCGTAAAACTGATCCACCACAGCCGTGACCGGCAGCCTTGCGCCGTTGCGTCGCGCCTCGTCGAGGCAGATGGCGAGGTCCTTCCTCATCCAGTCGACGGCGAAGCCGAAATTGAACTCGCGCTTCAGCATGGTCCGGCCGCGGTTTTCCATCTGCCAGGACTGCGCGGCACCCTTGGAAATGACGTCGAGTACCTGGTTGCCGTCCAGACCGGCTTTCTCGGCAAAGGCCAGTCCTTCGGAGAGCGCCTGCACCAGCCCGGCAATGCAGATCTGGTTGACCATCTTGGTCAATTGCCCCGCCCCCGGCGCCCCGAGCAGCGTGGTCGCCTTGGCGTAGCAATCAATGACCGGCTTGGCGCGATTAAAACTCGCCTGCTCGCCCCCGCACATCACGGTCAGTTGCCCGTTCACCGCTCCGGCCTGGCCGCCCGAAACCGGCGCGTCGATGCAGCCAATGCCTTTTTCCGCAGCCAGCTTGAACAGGCTGCGCGCGGCATCGGCCGAGGCGGTGGTGTGGTCGACGAGAATGCTGCCCGGAGCCATCGCCTGCAACGCCGCCTGTCCCACTGCCATGACGTCGTGGTCGTTGCCGACGCACATCATCACCATTTCCGCGCCGGAAACCGCCTCGGCAATGGTCGCGGCCCTGGCGCCGCCATATTGCGCCACCCAGGCATCGGCCTTCGCGCCGGTGCGGTTGTAGACCGTGACCGAATGCCCCTTGGCCTGCAAGTGGCCGGCCATCGGATAGCCCATGACGCCGAGGCCGAGGAAGGTGAGTCTGCTCATGTTGTCTTCTCCTGAGTATCAATCACGGTTTGCAACAGCTTCTCAACCTGACGCACGTCTTCTATTCCGTAGAAGCCGTTTTCTCCGGTCTTCACGTTCCCGTCGTCATCTTTCATGGGGAATCGCTCGAAGACCAGATCGCCGCTTCCATCGTCCAACTCGAACCGGGTAAAGCGCCGGATTTCCCGGATCGGAAACGAGCGAATGCGAAAAAACAAGCCAAAGCGCATCAGGATGGCGCGCTGGTTGGTCAACGCATACAACACCCGAGCACGTTCGCGTTTCGGCGACAGCCACGATCCGAACATCAGCGTCCCGAACAGCGCCAGGCAAATCACGGGCAGGGTCCACGCCCCCAATGCCGCAACCTCCCACTCCGGCCATTCGCCGGCAAGTGTCATCAGCATGTACAGCACGAGTCCGGCACTGGCAACCCACAATCCGACTTCGCTTTTCCCGTAGGAGCCATTCGGCCGCGCCACCCAAATCAACTTCTCGCTTGCGTGTTTTTCGATCGCCAGGCGCTTGATCCACGCCCGGGGCAACTCCTCGCACCCGATTGCGACTAAGGCATCGCGGACCCCTTCAACTGCGCCTTGTTGACCAGGCATTTCGGTTCTCTACCATTCAATGCGTCCGACAGATTTTCCGCTGCCAGTGCAGCCATGCGCAAGCGCGTCGCGCGCGTCGCGCTGCCGATATGCGGCGTGAGCGCCACGTTGTCGAGTTCGAGGAACCCCGGATTCAGGGCCGGCTCGCCTTCGAACACGTCGATACCCGCGCCGGCGATGTGTTTTTCCTTCAGCGCGGTAATCAGGGCCACGTCATCGACCACCCCGCCGCGGGCGGTGTTGATGAAAATGGCCGTCGGCTTCATCAATGCCAGGTCGGCCGCGCCGATCAAATGGTGCGTCTGCGCCGAATACGGCACCATCACGACCACGAAATCCGACGTTGCCAGCACTTCCTGCTTGGTGCAGTACGTGGCGTTGAGCGCGCGCTCGGTATCCGCGTCCAGCCGGCTGCGGTTGCAATAGCGCACCGTCATGTCGAACCCGCTGGCGCGGCGCGCGATGGTGCGGCCGATGCGGCCCATGCCGATGATGCCCAGCGACGCATGGTGCACATCGGTGCCCAGCCACTGTTCCAGCGCGAAGCCCTTCTTCCACTCGCCGTTGCGAAGGTGTCGCTCGGTCTCAGTGACGCGCCGCGCAGCCGCCATGAGCAGCGCAAAGGTCAGGTCGGCAGTGGTGTCGTCGAGCACGCCCGGCGTGTTGGTAACCATCACTTGGCGCCGCGAGGCCTCGGCGATGTCGATGTTGTTGTATCCGACGGCGATATTGCTGATTACCTTCACCGTGGGGCAGGCGTCAAAAAACGCGGCGTCGAAGCGCTCGGTCAGGCAGGCCAGCACGCCGGCGCAGCCGTGC
Organism: Usitatibacteraceae bacterium; assembly: GCA_036275435.1. Classification (GTDB taxonomy): domain Bacteria; phylum Pseudomonadota; class Gammaproteobacteria; order Burkholderiales; family Usitatibacteraceae; genus UKL13-2. Next base: position 2,510 of record DASUDU010000164.1, read on the forward strand.
GCGCGCGCGCGCAACTGCTCCGCGCTGAGGATCTCGTCGCTGCTGTTGTGGTCGACCGAGAACTGCCCGGCCAGTTGGTCTGCAATTTCGGGGAAAACCCGTCGCGAAACCAGCACCTTTGCTTTCATGTGTGAATCCTGTTGGTCATGCCAGGCGCAAAGTTCGCCGTGGCGCGCCCCGTCGCTGCATTACGCAGGCAATCCGCGCCAGGCAGGAACCAGGCATCCGCGGCAGGGCGGCGGGCACAAGGCCCGTCCGCACCCGCGTCAATTGCCGTACAGCACCGTGGGCAGCCACATGCCGATCCCCGGGAACTGGTAGAGCAGGAACAGCGCAAACACCTGGATCGCCATGAACGGCATCATCCCGGCGAAGATCTGGTTGAGCGTCACGTGCGGCGGCGACACGCCTTTCAAGTAGAACGCCGCCATCGCCACCGGCGGCGAGAGGAATGCCGTCTGCAGGTTCAGCGCCACCAACAGGCCAAAGAACAGCGGATCGATGTTGAACTTGGCCAACAGCGGGATGAAGATCGGCATGAAGATGACGATGATCTCGGTCCACTCCAGCGGCCAGCCGAGGATGAAGATGATGAACTGCGACAGCAGCATGAACTGCACCGGCGTCAGGCCCAGCGACAGCACCCAGTTCTCGATGATTTCCTGGCCGCCGAGCAGCGCAAACGCGGCCGAGAAAATCGCCGAGCCGACGAACAGCCAGCACACCATCGCCGAGGTCTTCGCGGTAAGGAACACCGACTCCTTGACGACTCCACCCATTCGCACCTGCCAGGTGGCAATGCCGCACCAGATGGCGATGGCGATCACCGAGATCGCGCCGACGATCGGCGGCGGGCCGCTCTCCAGCACTTCGGCCTGAAACAGGATGAACCAGACCACCGCGACCATGAATACGGCCCAGAACGGCAGCCACAGGCCGAAGATCTTCCTGCGCGCTGCAGGGTCCTTGGCAATGGCCAGGTAGACCGCCGCGAGCACGAAACCGCCGAAGCTGCCGATGGCCGCGGCCTCCGTTGGCGTGGCCAGGCCGAACACAATGGTGCCCAGTACCGCGAGGATCAGCACGGCCAGCGGAAAGAACGACGACAGCAGCATCTTGAACACTTCAAGGCGCTCGAAGCTCATCGTCGAGTACAGCACCAGCAGGATGGCGAAGCACGCGGTCAGGGTCACCCAGTACCAGGGTGGCGTTGGGTCGCGCACGCCGGCCGGCTTCGTCGGACTGGCTTTGGCGGCCGATGCGCCGGCCGAGGGCGCCTTCGCGACCCCATCCGCCGTTTTGGCGGCGGCCGGAGCGGCGGCGGGTTCCGCGCTGCCCGGCGGTTCCTTGAGCGACGATCCCGGCGGTTCCTTGAGCGAAGACCCCGGCGGCTCGGCCAATGCACCGGGCGGCTCTTTCAGGGACGAACCCGGTGGCTCGGCCAACGTACCGGGCGGTTCCGCCAACGCGCCGGGAGGCTCCTGCACTCCGCCGGATGCCTTCTTCGCCGCCGACTTGGCGGCAACCGGTGCCGCGCCCGGCGGTTCCTGCAGTCCGCCGGAGGACGGCGGCTCCTTCAGGCCGCCCTCGGCGGGGGGTTCCTTCAGCCCACCGCTTTCGGCCGGCGGTTCCTTGAGCCCGTCGGCGGCGCCTGCCGGCTCAAGCGCACCCGCAGGAGCAGCCTGCTCGACACCCGAACGCTGCAAGCCGGTGATGTCGTCTTCCACGTTCGGCTTGGTAATGGCGTTCCAGGTCAGGCCGAACACCACTGCCGTGGCCAGTGCGGGCATGACTAGCGTCAGCCATTGGCGTCGGATGTGCTTGCGATCGATCGGCTTGTCGCCCTGCGCGCGCAGCGCCTGCAATAAGCCCATGAAGGCATTCTGTTTCGGTCCCTTGACCGCCGCCAGCGTCGCCGCCGGCACATCGACTTTGCGCCCTTCGGCCGACAATGGCGGTGCCAGGTGCGGCTTGAGCTTGGCAAGGATCATCACATAACCGATGTACAGGCCCGCGAGCATGATGCCGGGAAAGAATGCGCCAGCATAGAGCTTGACCACCGATACGCCGGCCGTGGCACCGTACACGATCAACATCACCGAGGGCGGGATGAGGATGCCCAGGCAGCCGCCAGCCGTGATCACGCCCGCAGCCACCCGCACGTCGTACCCGGCGCGCAGCATCGCCGGCAGCGCCAGCAGGCCCATCAGCGTCACAACCGCGCCAACGATCCCGGTCGCGGTGGCAAAAATCGCACAGGTGACGAGCGTGGCGACGGCAAGCGAACCGGGCACGCGCGCCAGCGACAGGTGCAGCGACTTGAACAGCTTTTCGATCAGGTTGGAGCGCTCGACCAGGTAGCCCATGAATACGAACAGCGGGATCGACAGCAGTACCTCGTTGGTCATCACGCCGTAGGCTTTTTGCACCATCAGGTCGAGGGTCAGTTGCCCGGCCTTCTCGGCGTGGCCCTTGTTGGCGTCCCAATAGGCGAAGAACGCGAAGATCATGCCCATGCCCATCAGCGTGAACGCGGTGGGAAAGCCGAGCATGATCGCCACCACCACCAGCGAAAGCATCAAGAGCCCAAGGTGGCCGTTGGTCATGTTCGTCCAGGGCATGAAGATGACGCTGGTCATGACAATCACGCCCATCAGGATGAAGCCGAACCAGAGTTCCTTTTTCATGGCCGCGCCTCCACCGGATGTTCCTTTGCGACAACATACTTGTCGAGCGCGGCGATGTCCTCGTCCTTGACGTGCACCATCTGCTTGAGCTTCTCGACGTCGACTTCCTCGACGTCCTGCTCGCGCGAGGGCCATTCGCCGGTCTTGAGGCAGATCGCGCAGCGCAGGATCTCGACGATCCCCTGGAACAGCATCAGCGCGCCGACCACGGGGATGACGAACTTGAACGGGTAGAGCGGCAGCGGCACCGCGGAAAAGGTGTTTTCGCGAATCTTCAGCGCGTCGTTGAAAAAGATCCATCCGGCGTAGGTCAGCGCGATGATGCCGGGCAGGAAGAACACGATGTACAGGGTGATGTCGATCGCCGCCTGGGTGCGCGGCTGGAAGAACCCATAGAGGACATCGCCGCGCACATGGCCGTTTTTCGACAGCGTGTAGGCGCCGGCCATCATGAACAGCACGCCATAGAGCATCCACTGGGCGTCATACACCCAGGCATGCGGCTGGTTCAGCACGTAGCGGTAAAACACTTCCCAGCAGATCAGCAGGGTCAGGCCGATGATGCACCACGAACCCAGCTGTCCCGCCCACGTGGACAGGCGGTCCACGGCCAGCAGCACCTTTTGCATTTGCGACCCCTCAAAAAACCGGCCATCGAGTTGCCCCGATGGCCGGCCATGCAAACAACCGCCGCGCAGGCCGCGGCGGATCCTGTCGCTACTTCTTCTTTGCCGCGAACAGGTGGCTATGGGCCATCTTGTAATCGACCAGCGTGTCGTTCTGCCACGCGCACGCCCTCTGCGCGAAGGCCTTCATCGAGTCGTTGACCTTCTTGAAGGTCGGGTTCTCCGCCTCCTTCTTGGCGACGATCTTTTCCCAGCTGACCAGCTGCTGCTGCAGGATCGCGTTGGGCGTCTTCCAGAACTTGATGCCGGCCTTCTTCAGCTCTTCATAGTCCTTGGAATAGCGGTCGATGGCTTTCCACGACATGTCGGCCGACGAGGCCTGCACGGCGTAGTCGATGATCGCCTTCAGTTCCGGCGCCAATGCGTTGTACTTGGTCTTGTTGAACAGGATTTCGAAGTTCTCCGAGGCCTGGTGGAAGCTCTGCAGCATGCAGTTCTTCGCCACATCCGGGAAGCCGAGGATGCGGTCCGAAGTGGCATTGTTGAACTCGGCCGCGTCAATCAGGCCGCGATCGAGTGCCGGGACGATTTCCGCGCCGGGCAGCGGGTTCACCGCAGCCCCCATGTCGGAGTAGATGTCGACCGCGAGACCGACGGTGCGGAACTTGATGCCCTTGATGTCGGCCGGCTTGGTCACCGGCTTCTTGAACCAGCCGAACGGCTGCGTCGGCATCGGGCCGTAGATGAACGACTGCACATCCAGGTTGAGGCTCTTGTAGATGTCGTCGAGGATCTGGCGCCCGCCGCCGTAATTGTGCCAGGCCAGCACCATGTTCGGGTCCATGCCCCAGGCCGGGCCCGAGCCCCACAGCGCCAGCGCCTGCTGCTTGCCGTACCAGTAGGCGACCACACCGTGGCCGCCGTCGAGCGTACCTTTCGACACAGCGTCGAGCAGGTCGAAGGCCTTCACCACCGAACCGGCAGGCAGCACTTCGATCTTGAGCTTGCCGCCGGCCATGTCATTGACCTTCTTGGCGAAGTCGTTGGCGTACTCGTGAAAAATGTCTTTCGCCGGCCAGGTCGACTGGAAGCGGAAGCTGACCGTCTGCGCGGTCGCGATCATCGGGAACCCGGTGATGGCGGCGCCGGTGGCGGCCGCGGAACCGGCGATGAACTTGCGGCGCGCGGGCTTGTTTTGAACGGTGCTCTTTGCAGTCTCTGCCATAAATCCTCCTGGTTGATGGAATGGTGCGCCGAACGCGCGCGATGCCTGCGGTCGGTTAGAGCGCGCGGCCGAGGTTCAATGGGAGATGCTAATCGCCGCGCGGATGCGAAGCAAGTGCCGCACGTCAAGAAACGATCTAGGTCGTTTTTACGTTCATTGTGGCGATGATCGCATGCTGCAATGCAACAACGGCGCCGCGCTAGCGCTGCGGCTGTGCCGCCACCGGGGTGTCGGCCGCGCCGCGGCGCGCAGGCGGATCGGCGTGCCATCCGAGGACGGCAAGCATGACGAAGAAACCGACCACGTACGCCAGCGTGACATGCCAGCCGTGCCTAAGCCAGCGTCCGACCGACTTGGCCTCCGGATACATGCTCGACAGCGCGACGCCGGCGGACGAGCCGAACCAGATCATCGACCCGCCGAACCCGACGGCATAGGCCAGGAACCCCCAGTCGTAACCGCCCTGCTTGATCGCCAGCGCGGTCAACGGGATGTTGTCGAACACCGCGGAAATGAAGCCCAGGCCGAGCGCGCTTTGCCACGATGCAACTGGCAACTCCTCGACCGGCATCATCGATGCGCACAGCACCAGCGACAGCAGAAACACGGCGCCCTTGGCCGCATCGGGAACGATTTCCCAGTCGTGGCGGCGCCAGCCGGCGCTCACAAGGATCGCCACCCAGACTGCGACGCCGATGAACGGAAAGTGGTCGGCAAGGTGGTTGAACCTCAGGTTGACCGTGACGTTGGTCACGATCGCCAGCACAAGGATCAGCGCAACGATGCCGATGCGGCCCCAATCGACGCGGGTACCCGGATTCGAGTCCTTGAGGATCGGCGAGTATTTGTGCTGCTGCATCGCCGCCGGGATACCGCAAATCAGCAACGCGACGGCGGCCGCCACATAGGCGTCGAGCACCTTCAACGGACTGACGCCGGAAATCCACAGCATCGTCGTCGTCGTGTCGCCGACCACCGATCCCGCGCCGCCGGCATTGGAGGCCGCGACGATGGCCGCGAGGTAGCCGATGTGCACCTTG
>DASUDU010000165.1:0-5313 GCA_036275435.1 Usitatibacteraceae bacterium
TTTGCGCCTCGATGCCCAACGATGACAATGCGCCGCGCAGTTCGCCGATTACCGCCTCGATGTATTCCTCGCGCTCGCTGCGCTTGCCATCCAGGAATCCGGCAATGCGCTTGTACACTTCCGGCTCGAGGAAACGAAACGAAAGATCCTCGAGTTCCCATTTGATTGGGAAAACGCCGAGGCGGTTGGCCAGCGGCGCAAAGACGTCCCGGGTCAACTGCCCGGCAGCCACGCGCTCGGCTTCCGTTGCCCGCGTCAACGAACGCATCAACACCACGCGCTCGGCGAGCTTGATCAGCACCACGCGCACATCGTCAGCCAAGGCCAATAGCATCTTGCGCAGCATCTCGACCTGGGCGGCCGGATTCGACGACTGCGCCTTGCCTTGCAGCGATTCGAGCCGGCCGGCGCGGTACGCGCCGGTGACCAGCTCAAGCACCTCGGCGCCAAAGTTGCTGGTGATGGCCTTGACATCGAGCGAACCGCGCGGCAGCGATCCGGCAATCAGCGCCGCTGCGATCGTGGCATCGTCGGCGTCAATTGCCGCGAGAAGGTGCGCACACTCGATGGAACTCGTGTTGGCCGGATCTGCACCTGAAGTCGCAGCCGCAGCCAAAACCAATTCGGCGGCACGCGCGGCCAACGGCCCGCCACCGAGGTTTGCCTTCCCTGCGGTCAAGTCTGCATGATCAGTTCGCGCATTGAACATGGCACATTCTAGCGGGGCGTCGGCTTGATTTCCGCGTGAAACCGCTACCGGCACCGACGACGCGCGACCTCGCAATCTGACACCATTGGGCTCGTGCGACCCCTTCCCAGTTCTGCTCAGCGCAGTAACGCCCCGGACTCCCCTAGCGCTCGGACCAGTGCCGTTTCATCGAAATGGTAGTGGCAGACTTCACGATCGCCGGCGAGCAGGACTGGCACTTTGTCGCCCCATTGCGCCTCAAGCGCCGGGAAACGATCGATGTCGACAACCTCGACATCAAGCACAACCTTGGCACGCGCGCGAAACGCGTCCAGTGCCGCAACAAGGTCATCGCACAGGTGACAATAGGTCCGTGAAAGGACCGTCAGCTTCACCGTCTACTTCGCGTTCGGCTTGACCACGACATAGCGGGTTTGCTCGCCGCGCTTGATCAGCACGGCGACCGAGGATTTCCCGGCCGCTTTGCTGACCAGTTCATCGAACTGCAGGGAGGACTTGACATCCGACTTGTCGAATTCGAGGACGATGTCACCCTCCTGGATGCCCGCACGGGCTGCGGCGCCTTCGCTTTCCGTGACCACCACGCCGCGATCGACCTTGTGTTCCTTGCGCTCATCGGCGTTCAAATCGTTGGTGATCAGACCGATCTTGTTTGGTTTGGCGTCCTTCTTCGGTTCTGCCTTCTTTTCACTGACCTTGACCGACTTTTTTTCCTCCGGCATCGCGCCAATCGTCACCGGGATGTCCTTGGTCGAGCCCTTGCGCCAGATCGTGATGGTCACCCGCGTCCCCGGAGCCATGTTGGCAATGGTCCGCACCACATCGGCATTGCTGTCCATCACCTTGCCGTTGATCTTCTGGATGATGTCCTGTTCCTGGATCCCCGCCTTGTCCGCCGGCCCATCTTTTTCCACGACTCCCACCAACGCGCCCTTTTCGTTCGGTAGGCCCAGTGCCTCGGCGAGATCCTTGCTGACCGAGCCAATCTGCACGGCGATGCGGCCGCGGTTGATCTTGCCCGTCTTGATCAGCTGATTCGCCGTGTTCATGGCGATGTTGATCGGAATGGCGAAGGAAATTCCCAGATAACCGCCATTGCCCGAGAAGATCTGGGAGTTGACGCCGACAACCTCTCCTTTGAGGTTGAACAGCGGACCGCCGGAATTGCCCGGATTGACCGCCGCGTCCGTCTGGATGAACGGGGTGAGCGCCTCGCCGCCCTCGCGCTGCTTGGCGCTGACGATGCCGGCCGTGACGGTGTTTTCAAAACCGAATGGTGAGCCGATCGCCAGCACCCACTCGCCAACCCGCAACTTGTCGGAATCGCCGATCGACACCTTCGGAAGCGCTCCGGCATCAATCTTGAGCACCGCAATGTCGGTCCGCTCGTCGCTGCCGACCACCTTGGCCTTGAACTCGCGTTTGTCGGTCAGCGTGACGTTGACTTCCTCGGCACCTTTTACGACGTGGGCGTTGGTAAGGACATAGCTGTCGGCGGAAATGATGAAGCCGGACCCTTGCCCGAGGTCGCGCAGCGGCGGCTCCTGGTCGCGTTGGCGGCGCGGCGTATTGCGCCGCGGCTGGTTGGGGCCTTGCCTCGGTTGTGCCTCGGGGGGCAGGAAACGCCGGAAGAACTCCGGAATATCGTCCTCGTCGAAGTTGAACTGTGACAAGGCACGTGCCTGGCGCCCGCGGGTGCTGACGTTGACCACCGCCGGCCCTTGCTTTTCGACCAGGTCCGCGAAGTCCGGAAAGTCGCGTGGCGCGGCATTGCCGTCCACTGCGGCAAACGACAGCAGCGCCGCGATTAGCGCAGCCGCGACAAATGAAAACGAAGAATGACGAATTGACATGCTTGCTCCATTCCAAAAGAAACCGCGCCGGGAAACCCCGGCGCAGCCAAAGATATTCCTGTCCGGGGACGCCGCCTAACGCCTGCGGATGCCCTCGGCAAACACCTGCGCGGCGGCTACCGGCACCTCGCCCATCACCGTCACGTGGCCATCGCCCAATGCACGGGTTACCACCGCCGTGGGTCCGTCCTCGGCAACCACGGCTTGCGCGGAAATGGGGTTGCCTGACGAATTTTCAATAAATACCGATACGTTCAGCACGCCGTCTGAAAACACCATGTGCGAAACCGGCGCTGGCCGCCCGGCCAGGTTGCGTGACATCTCCATGACCTTGCGGAACCCGGCAGGAACATTGGCGAAATGCCACAATGAATCCAGCGCCTGGGCAGCACGTGCGGCATGCTCGCGCTGCCAGCCCTGCAACTGCTCAAAGCGCGAGCGGATCGGTTGCCGGGCGACGTTTCCGCTGACATCGACCTGCGTGAACATGAACTGCTCGATCACCTGCTGACGGTTGTTGAGCATCTGCGCGCGCAGCAACAGCCCGGTGCCCAGTTCGGCACAAAGCTTCTGCATATAGCGCAGTGCGTCCTTGGGCTCAAGGATTACCCATTGGCATTCATGGCCGGCAACGCGTTCAACGGGTCCCAGGCGCGCGTGGTAGTTTTCCGCGATGGTCCGGGCATTCGCCGTGATGAGCCCGGGGAAGAAGCGGCCGCTGACGCGACGCTCGACCTTGATGGTTTTCGAAGAGGGCTGGTAGCAGATCATTTCGTCGTTGCGGCGGATGACCTCGGTGAGCGGTCCGTCCAGCGATTCGACTTTTTCGTGCTCGACGCCTTGCCGGTCCACCACGTGTGTGATACGCGAGGTGCTGGAGCGGTCAAGAGCCTGATGCACGAAGACGCCGGCATACGGCAATTCCCGTGCCGAGCGCGCGATCCGATCCACCCAGTCGAACGCCGGATCCTGCTTGACCGGGCCGAAGTACTGCTGCAGGTGCGGCGGCGGCGTTTGAGCTTGCACGCCTGCTGACCACGCCGCGCTAAGGACGGAAATAACGCCAAGCGTTCCGATGCGGACGAGTTCGATGAAACGAAAACCAATCATGCGCGGATCATGAGGGATTTTTGGATTGAAATTCGGCTCAGCGTCCTGCTGCGTCGCGCGCCGGGCGCGATCCGTCCTGGCTTGCCAAGTCGCGGTTGCGCACGGCGGAAGCGTTCTGGTAGGCCGCGTGGTTCGCGAACTGGCGGTGGATGACCAGGTAATCGTTGACTCGACCTTCCGACTCTTTTGTGGTCGCGCCCGCGGCAACCGCCAACGGCGCCGTGGCCTGAATCGCCTGCATCGGCGCAACGGTCACACCGGCTTGCTGCTTGAGCGCAATGACCGAAACGGCCGAAAACGTGACAATCGACGCGGCCATGGCCAACGCAATGCGCGTGCGTCGCTCGCCCGCCTTGGCGGCAAGCGCCCCTGGAGCCAGCACGGTGGGCTCGGCCGCCAATTGCGCAAAAATCGCGTCGGTTGCTGCCGGGCGCGATGCGCCCGCTTCGCCGCGCAGACAGGCGCCGATCAGGTGGTAGGTGTCCCAGTCTCCGCGACGCGTGTCGTCGGCGGCCAATGTCTTGATGATGCGCGCGGCTTCCTCGGCATCGAGTTCGCCGTCCATCAGGGCAGATATCTTCTCATTCATGCGTACACCTCAACTTCCGCTTGCATTTCCCAACGTGCCTACCAGCGGCGATCCTTGGTGGTTCCCAATTGCGGCCGCAACTGCTCGGCCACCGCCTCCCGCGCCCGGAAGATCCGCGATCTTACCGTGCCGATCGGGCAATCCATGATCCCGGCGATTTCCTCGTAGGAAAGACCGTCGATTTCGCGCAGGGTAATCGCGGTGCGCAGTTCCTCGGGCAACTTCTCGATCGTCGCATTGACGATGCCGGCAATTTGCTTGGACATCAGTTGCGCATCCGGGGTTGCGATGTCGCGCAGTCCGGTTGCGTCCTCGAACCCTTCCGCCTCCTCGGCGTCGAAATCGGTCGAAGTCGGGGCTTTGCGGCCCTGCGTCATCAGGTAATTCTTGGCCGTGTTGACCGCGATCCGGTACAGCCAGGTATAAAAGGCGCTGTCTCCGCGGAAACCGGACAGCGCGCGGTAGGCCTTGATGAACGCCTCCTGCGTCACATCCTCGATTTCGGACGGATCGCGAATGATCCGCGAGAGCAGGCGTTCGACCTTGCGCTGGTACTTGATCACCAGCAGTTCGAAGGCTTTCTTGTCGCCGCTTTGTGCGCGAACTACCAATTGCTGATCGACTTCGCGATCGCTCATCGCCACTTTTCCCTGGGCAGCCACACCGGAGACCTGCGCCCGCGCCGGCGCCGTGTTGCGCCAGGCAGACGCGCTTGGCGCATCCCCGGAAAAAGGGGTTCCGGCCACGTCAGGTATTATAAACGTCAGTTCCGCCATGTCTTTTTTGCCTTTCCCTGTGTTTTCCCTGCGGCGATGTTGGACCGGCACCAAAACAGCGATTCCGGCACCTGCTCAACACTGACCGGCAAACGCGGCGGAAGTTCATTCGCCCGCCCCACCCCAGCACCTCGACCCCGCCGTGGCAACCACCCCGCATTATGACGTCCTGATTCTTGGCAGCGGCCTGGCCGGAATGTCGTTGGCCCTGCGCCTGGCCGACACCCAACGCGTGGCGCTCGTGACCAAGGGGGAACTGCTCGACGCTGCGAGCGC
>DASUDU010000166.1:0-2685 GCA_036275435.1 Usitatibacteraceae bacterium
CCCACCTGGATCAGCGCCCCGACCATGTTGCGCACCATGTGGTGCAGGAACGCGTCGGCGCGAAAGGTCCATTCGACCAGCGGCCCGCGCGCCGCGACGCGCGCCTCGTGAAGTGTCTTGACCGGCGATTTCGCTTGGCACTCGGCGGCGCGAAAGCTCGTAAAGTCATGCCGCCCGACCAACAGCGCGCACGCCTGCTCCATCCGGGCCACGTCCAGCGGAAGGTGGTACCAGCCGCACAGCGACTTGAGGATCGCCGGCTCGCTGCGATCGACCAGCAACCAATAGCGATAGGTGCGCGAGATGGCCGAAAAGCGCGCATGGAATGACGCATCGACCGGGCGCGCCCAGCGCACGCGCACGGTTGCGGGCAGGAAGCAGTTCACGCCGCGCACCCAGGAGTTGTCATCGCGCTCGACATCGGCGTCGAAGTGCACCACCTGCTCGAGCGCATGGACGCCCGCATCGGTGCGGCCGGCGCAGGTCACGGGATAGCGTACGCCCTGCGCGACGAATTCGCTCAGCGCACGCTCGAGCGCATCCTGCACCGCGCAGCCATCGGGCTGCGACTGCCAGCCACAGAATCCGTCGCCGCGGTACTCAAGCCCCAGGGCAATGCGTTGCATCGTTTCGCTCGCCAACTTCGCTGCCTTTCCGCTGCCTCATGCGCTCCGGCGCAAAAAAACAAAAGGGCGCGCGGTTTCCCGCACGCCCCAATTCCGAACCATCGAATGCGTGGACCTGCCGGGACTACAGCCCCGCCAGGAGTTTCTTGGCTTCTTCCTTCTGCGCGGCCGATCCTTCGCGCGCAACCTCGTTCAGGATGTCCTTGGCGCCGTCGGAATCCCCGATTTCAATATAAGCCTTGGCCAGTTCGAGCTTGGTTGAAACCGCGCTGTCTCCCGCGCCGCCGCCCGATGGAGCCGCAGCAGCCGGCTCACCCAGGTCGAGGCTCAACCCGCCCAAGTCCATCTTCATGGTCTGGTCGTGACCGGCCGGGGCAGGCGCATTCATGGCCGCGGTCTTGGCGAAGTCGCCGGCCGGAACCGGCGCCGGTGTAGTCGATCCTGCCGAATCCATCGACAGCGCGGACAAGTCGAAATCGAAGCCGGACGATTCCGCGGCTGGCGCAGCGGCCGGTGCGGCCGGTGCGCTGCCTCCACCCAGGGCCAGGTCGAAATCGACACTTCCGCCAGCTGCCGGCGCGGCGGCCGGCTGCGCGCTGTTGCCACCGAGGTCAAGGTCAAAATCAGTCGCGCCCGCAGACGGCTGGCCGGTACTGGGCGACGTGATGTCGATCGTTGACGCCGATGAACCACCCGCGGAGTCTCCGAAGCCGAGGTCAAAGTCCAGATCCGGCTTCGGCGCCTCGGCCGCCACCGCTCCGGCTGCGCCTGCAGCAAAGGCTCCGGTCGTCGCGTAGTCTGCGCCGCTGCCGGCGTACAGGCTGTTCTGCGGATCGATCGACGCACCCATGGCAGCGACCTTGGCCCACATCGGGTTGTCGGTGCCGATGGAGTCTTTCAACTCGCGGGCAACGGTGTCGAACGCCTGCGCGCTCTTGCGCGAGTGGTAGATCTCGAGCAGTTTGACGGTGATCTCGTGGCGGCTCTTGTCCTTGGTCATCGCCTCCTTGAGGATTTCCTCGGCCTGCGCGTCGCGCCCGTAGGCGATGTAGACCTCGGCCTCGGCAACCGGATCAACCTCATCGGTATCGATGCTGCCCGGGCCGGTCTTGTCGAAATCGGTCAGGAAGGAACTGTTGCCAGTGTCAACCAAGCCACCACCGGTCTTGCCGGTGGAGGTATTGGGCTTGAGGTCCGACGGCATGATGGAAGAGGGCTTGCCCAGGCTCGTCGAACCCGGTCCCTTCTCGGCTTTTTTCTTGCGATTGCGCATGAAGGCAAACAGGCCACCACCGGCCAACAGCGCGAGTGCGCCACCACCGAGCGCGATGGCGTTTTCCTCGAGGAAACTCGGTTCCGGCGGAGGCGGTGCCTTCGGTGGTGTCTTCGGCGGTGCCGGCTTGGCCTCGGCAGGCTTGGCGTCGGCCGGCTTCGGCGCTTCGGTAGGCTTGGCGTCCGCGGGTTTGGCATCGACCGGTTTGCCGTCTGTCGGCTTCGCATCGGCCGGTTTGGCGTCGGCAGGCTTGGCATCCACCGGCTTGGCCGGTTCGCCGGGTTTGGCAGGCGGCGTGACCGTCGCAACCTTCGTGTCAGCCGGCTTCGGCGGCTCCGGCGCTTTTACATCGGGCTTGGCCGGTGCCTTGCCATCCGGTTTGGCCAGGCCTTTCAATTCCATCAGCTTGCGCATGTCGGCGATCTGCTTTTCCAGATCGGCCACACGGGAATTGGCTTCCTTGAGCGCGTTTTCGCGCGCGGTCTTTTCTTCCTTGAGCGCCGCGATTTCGGTTTGCAGGTTGGCAACGCCGCTTGCGCCGACGCCGCCTGCTTTCCCGCCCGATCCTTCGGTCTTGGCGATCTTGAGCTGGTCCTTGCCCGCAGCAGAAGCCGCTGGTGCATCGGGCTTGGCAACGCTGATCTTGCCGCTTGCCTGATTGCTCGGCGCCGGGGCCGCAGAGGTTGCCGGCGCACTGGAAGCAACCTTTTCGCGGTAGGCATTCCAGTTCTCGACCTGCACCTTGATTTCGCTGCGCGCTTCCTTGGCACTGATCTGGCCGGCCTC
>DASUDU010000167.1:0-2990 GCA_036275435.1 Usitatibacteraceae bacterium
TGGGCGCGCACAGCCACTTGTGGGCGTTGCCGGTGTAGCAATCGACGCCCAATGCCGCCAGCGCGTCGAGCTCGAGCGGCAGCAGCGCCGGCGCGTGCGCGCCATCGACCACCAGCATGACGCCTTGCGACCGGCATGCGCGCGCGATCTGATCGAGCGGCGTCTCCACCGCCAACGGCGAGAAGATGTGGTCGACGACGGCCACGCGCGCGCCAGCGGAAATGGCGCGCACATAAGCATCGACAATGGCGCCGGCATCGGTGAGCGGCCACGGGATGTCCGCCTCGACTACGCGCAAGCCATGAAGCTGGGCCAGGAAGCGCGCGGTGTTCTTCACCGCCGGATAGGCGTGATTGGCCAGCACGATCGCTTCGCCCGTGCGCCAGTCCTGCGAACGCAGCACCGCGTTCACACCGGCGGTGGCGTTTTCGACGAACACCAGGTTTTGAGGTGTTGCGCCGACGAATTCGGCCAAGGCATCGCGCGCCTCGCGCAAGGCTTGCGGCAGGATGTCGTTCATGAACCGAACCGGTTCGCGCTCCATCAGCGCGCGCCATTGCGCTTGCCGGTTCAGCACATGCCGCGGGCAGGCGCCGTAGGAACCGTGGTTGAGGAAGTGCACCGCCGGATCTAGCGTCCAGTAGCGGCGCAAGGCGTGGCCGAACGGCTCACCGCTGCGCGGCAGCAGCCCATCGGCGATCCCGTCGGCCGGATTGCGATCGATGTCCATCGCCTAAGGGATGTCCAGGTCCGGCTTGCCCAGCGTCGCGTGCACCTTGCGCGCCAGCCAGGCCGTTGCGGCCGCATACGCGATGGGCAGGACGATGGCGACACCACCGTTGCGCGCCAGATACAGGACGAGAAACATCAGCACGATCCAGCCGACTGCTCCGGCCAGCAGGACCGATGCACGCACGCGACGGCCGCCGATCAACTCGAAGGCGCCTGCACCGCCGAGGTACAGAAACGAAAGCCAGCCGATGGTCTCGGCGGCGGCGAGGATGTAGCGCATGGGTGGGTTCCGTCAACCCATCAGGGCCGCGCGGCGGCGGCGCAATTCCCGCAGGACCGGCATACAAAACTCGTTGACTGGCGGGGTTTCCCGGGCCAATGTGCCCGGAAAGCCGCGCCGGTATTGGGCTTTTGCGTTTGCCTGAAAATCCTGGGGCTCACAGTTTCAACTTCATCACCAACTCGCCGGCATCGACTTCGCCGGTGCGCTCGAAACCGAATCTGAGGTAGAACGGCTCGGGGTTGTGCTCCTTGGGCACGAACGACAGGAGCATCGTCCTGACTCCCGGCCGGGTGCGCGCGTGGTCGATTAACAAGCGCATCGCCTGAGCGCCAAAACCCAGCTTCTGCACGCGATGGTCGATCATGAAGCGCCACAACGCGACATACGGCGCTCCTTCGTGGAGCTGCGGCTCGCGATCGGCAACAATCGACCAATCCTCCAGCATGGCAAAGCCCACCGGGATGCCGTCGGCGGCGACGGCGCGAAACCACGCTTCGGGATGAAAATGCGCCTGCGCGATGGAAAACGCATTCGGTGCGACCAGCCCCTCCTGGCCGGGGGTGACATCGAGGGTGGCGACGGTGCGCAGGTTTTCCTTGGTTACCGCTTCCAGCGACACGCGCGAATTGCGCGACAAGGGCGCGAACATCTTCGGCCCGGGAATCCAGTCCAGGTCCGGATACATCGTGCGCAGGTGATTGCCGGAAAGGCCATTCGGCCAGGGGATCGAAGGGGGCATCGGCGCATTCTAGGTGCAAAGCCGCCGGCAGGAAACCGGTCCCTGCGCCGGGGCCGTGCGTTTGACCGCGCCCGGCCGTGTCCAACATACTCGCGCGATTGCCACCCGAAAGTCCCGCCCGATGTTTCGCTCCCGCTATCTCGATTATTCCGAACTGAGCGCCCAGTGCGCCGCCTGGGCGCAGGCCCACCCGGGGTTCGTCACCTTGTCCGCGCTGGGCAAGAGCCGTGAAGGCCGCGACATCCCGCTCCTGACCATCGGCCCGAACCCGCAACAGGCGCGGCCGGCCGTTTGGGTGGACGGCAACATGCACGCCTCCGAGTTTTGCGGCTCGAGCGCCGCCTTGGCCATTGCCGAGGACCTGATTGCGATTCATGCCGGAAGGAAGGATGTCGCCGGCCTTCCGGCACACCTGATCGAGGCGCTCAAATCGGTGCTGTTCTACATTGTGCCGCGCATTTCGCCGGACGGTGCCGAGGCCGCGCTCAAGACCGGCCGCTATGTGCGCTCGCACCCGGCCGACCACCGCGCCAACCGCGGGCGCAGCTACTGGCAGAACGCCGACATCGACGGCGACGGCCAGATGGGCTACATGCGCCAGCATTGCGCAGACGGCGAAATGACCGAGCTGACCGACGAATCCGGCAAGCCCCTTGATCCTCCCGTGCTGGTACCGCGCCGGCCCGAAGATGCCGGGCCGTTCTGGCGCGTCTATCCCGAGGGATACATCGTCAACTTCGACGGCGCGCACATTCCCACGCCCGATTACCTGTGCGACACCCAGACCGATTTCAATCGCAACTTTCCCTACCAGTGGGGCTCCGAGGATGTGCAGCGCGGCTCCGGCGAATTTCCCGGCAGCGAACCGGAAACCCGCGCGATTCTCGAATTCGTCAGCGCGCACCCGAACATCGTCACCTGGGCGAACTACCACACCTTCGGCGGCGTGTTCCTGCGCCCGCTGGGCGACAAGCCCGACCACGAAATGGACCCCGGCGACCTGGCGGCGTACAAGGAAGTCGAGCAGATCGCCAAGACCCATACCGGCTACCCGACGGTCAGCGGCTACCACGAGTTCCAGTACGAGCCGGGCGTGCCGGTCCGGGGCATTCTCACCGACTATGCCTATCACCAGCGCGGCTGCCTCGCTTTCGG
Source organism: Usitatibacteraceae bacterium (assembly GCA_036275435.1). Taxonomy (GTDB): domain Bacteria; phylum Pseudomonadota; class Gammaproteobacteria; order Burkholderiales; family Usitatibacteraceae; genus UKL13-2. The sequence continues at coordinate 2,910 of DASUDU010000167.1, forward strand.
CGTCGAACTCTGGGACATCTTCCAGCAAATCGGCGTCGAGCCGCGCAAGCGCTTCATCGACCTGTACACCACCCTGACCCG
>DASUDU010000168.1:0-2506 GCA_036275435.1 Usitatibacteraceae bacterium
GGACTCGACCCATTTGCGGATCAGGTTCCCGGCAGTGGCGGTCATCATGCGCGGCACCATGCGGTCGCCCATTTCCACCACGGTCAGCTTGACGCCGCGCTCGGCCAGGGCCTGCAGGATGATGCTGCCGATGAAACCGGCGCCCAGTTGCACGACGCGTGCACCGGCCTTGGCCTTGGCCGCGATCTGGCGCGCATCGGCCATCGTCCAGCAGGTGTGCACCGCCGGGGCGTCGATGCCGGGAATTGGCGGCAGGATTGGCCGCGAGCCGCTGGCGATGAGCAGCCGGTCAAACGCGAGGCGTTCGCCATTGGACAGCACCGCCGCGCGCGCCGCGCAGTCGAGCTTTTCCGCGCGAGCCTGCACCAGGCGGATACGCAGCCGGGCAAAATGCTGCGGATCCTTGCGCAGGTAGGTCCCCGGCTCGCCGATGCTGCCGGTGAGCAGGTAGGGAATCGCCATGCGCGAATAGGGCGGCTCCGGCTCGTCGCCGACCAGGGTGATGTCGGCGGACGGATCGCCAACGCGGATCGCCTCGGCGGCGATGACGCCGGCCGGCCCGTTGCCGATGATCAGGTGCTTCATGCGATGCCTTTCCGGCGGCGCGGGCGCCATGCCTTGCCGCGAACGCGTTGATCGCCCTCAAACACATCGACGGCGGGCGACGCGCCAGCGCACATCGCCCGCCGCCGGCGTGCCCTACAACCCGAGCCGCTGCAACGTGGCCTGGGTCGGCACACCCTTGTCGTCCCAGCCGCGCGCCTTGTAATACTCCGGCTTCATCTTGTCGATGCCGTTGACCAGGCCCTTGGCCGGGCCGGTCTTGGCCGCCTCGGTCTTGAGGCGCGGCGGCAGGTCATCGTCCTTGGCGGTGAAGCCGGCCGCGTTGTTGAACAGGCGCTCCATGTTCCACACCCGTTCGCCCAGCAGCGCGAGCTTTTCCATCGTCCAATCGCCATCGCAGGCCGCGTCGAGCTGCGGCTGCAGGTCGGCCAGCGTCCAGGCAAAGGTCGTGAACACGCACACGCCGGCCGAATCGAACACCGAGGTCGCGTCCTGGAACGCCTTGACCAGTTCGGCCTTGCCCTCGGTGACCAAGGGATCGGTCTTGACCGGGATGCCGAGCACCTCGGAGGCGACCGTGTAGCCGCGCAGGTGGCAGGCACCGCGGTTGGACGTCGCGTAGGCCAGGCCCATGCCCTGGATGCCGCGCGAATCGTAGGCGGGGAACTCCTGCTTTTTCACGCCCATCGACAGTTCCGGCTTGCCGTACTTCGCGCACAGGCGCGCCGAACCCATGCCCAGTTCCTTGCCGAAGCCCTCGCCCTTGGCCGTCATTTCGGCCAGCCTCACCAGGGCTTGCGCCGAACCGAACGGCGCTTCCATGCCGATCTGTTCCTTGGTCAGGATGCCCAGCTCATACAGTTCCATCGCCGCGCCGACGGTCGCGCCGAACGAGATCGGATCGTAGCCGTCCTCGTTGCAAATGACGTTGGCGTATTGCAGGGCCTCGAGGTCGCCCACGCCGTTGGCCGCGCCCAGCGCCCAGGCCGCCTCATACTCCAGCCCGCCGGAGGCGCCCCAGTATTGCGGCTTGTTGACGACGCTGAAGTGCTTTTCGTCGATCTTCGAGATGCGTCCGCAGGCGATGGTGCAGCCGAAGCACGCCGCGTTGGTCACCAGGTGCGACTTGCCGTCGGTGGGGCGCTTTTCGTGCATCGCTTCGCCGGAAATCTTGCGCGCGTCCTCGAACTGCACGTCGCGGTGGTTGCGCGTGGGCAGCGCGCCGATTTCGTTGATCACGTTCATCAGCACCTGCGTGCCGTACTTCGGCAGCCCCTGCCCGGTGACCGCGTTGTCGGCCAGCACTTTCTTGGCCGCGGCCGCGGCTTTCATGAACGCCTTCGGGTCCTTGATCGCGCCGGCGCCCTTGGTGCCGCGGATCGCCACCGCCTTGAGGTTCTTCGAACCCATCACCGTGCCCACGCCGGAGCGTCCGGCCGCGCGGTGCAGGTCGTTGACGATGCAGGCGTACATCACGCCGTTTTCCCCGGCGCGGCCGATGCTGCACACGCGCACCTGCGGATCCTGGTGCGTCTTCCTGATGATCTCCTCGGTGGCCCAGACCGTCTGGCCCCACAGGTGCGCGGCGTCCTTGAGTTCGGCCTTGTCGTCCTCGATCGACAGGTACACGGGCTTCTCCGACTTGCCTTCGAAGATCACCATGTCCCAGCCGGCGAACTTCATCTCCGCGCCGAAATACCCGCCCGAATTGGAGCAGGCGATGGCGCCGGTCAGTGCGCCCTTGGTGATCACCGAATAGCGGCCGCCGGTGGAGGCCGGCGTGCCGGTTAGCGGCCCCGTGGCCATGATCAGCTTGTTGGCCGGCGACAGCGGATCGACCTTCGGGTCGACCTCCTCGACGAAATATTTCGTGGCGAGGCCGCGCTGGCCCAGGTATTCATTCGCCCATTGCATGTTGAGCGGCTCGGATTTGCACGTGCCC
>DASUDU010000169.1:0-9191 GCA_036275435.1 Usitatibacteraceae bacterium
GGCAGCGAGGACGATGGCCAGAATGGGGCGGCGCATGGGGCTTCCCGGGGCGGTTGAGGGATCGGATGGCGGGATGATAAGCGCTTCCGCGCGGCGCCGATGCCCTTGGTCTCGCTCTGGGTGTCGGACAAGGAGTTGCGCGTCTCGAAAGCGACCAGCTTGCGGATGCGCGCTTCGATGCGTGCGGCAGAAATCTCCGTAATCATCTTTTCGATTTCCGCGTCGCTGGCCATCGCGCGGGCGGCGGGCCAGGCGAAGGGCGCGATAGCGGCGAGGACGATGGCCAGAATGGGTCGGCGCATGAGGCTTCCCGGGGCGGTTGAGGGATCGGATGGCGGGATGATAAGCGCTTCCGTGGGGTGCAAGAACGCGGCCCCGGTCCGCCGCCGACAAGTGAGCTAACTCATCTAGATCACCTACTTGACTTCCGCGTCAGCGGTGCTAGTATTCGCCGCTGGAATCGGCGCTTGCGCGACCGACATTCGTGTTGCATTGCATCATTTGTTTGTTGCGCGCCCGGTGCCGTTCGAGCGCACCCGCACTGACTCATCTTGACGAGGAGAACCCCATGAAAGCCGCAAAAAACTACCGCAAGGCCTTCGCCGCGCGCCGGGTGCTGCCCGCGCTGGCTTCACTCGCCGCTTTTGCTTCCGGGGCCGGTTTCGCACAACAGGCGGCCAAGCCCGCGGATGCGAAGGACACCGAGCAGCTCGAGACGGTGACGGTGACCGCGACCAAGCGTGTCGAGCCCCTGCAATCGGTGCCGGTGGCCATTACCGTGATGAGCGGCGACAAGCTCGAGCAGCTGAACCTGAACAACATGAGCACGATCACCTCGCAAGTGCCGACGCTCAATTTCCGCGCCAATGCGTCCAACAAGGACACCGCCCTGTTCATCCGCGGCGTGGGCACGATCTCGACCTCGCCCGGCGTCGAGCCGACGGTTTCCACCGTGGTTGACGGCGTGGTGTTTCCGCGCCCCGGGATGGCAACCCTGGACTTGATGGACGTGGAACGCATCGAAGTCCTGCGCGGTCCGCAGGGCACGTTGTTCGGCAAGAACGCCTCGGCCGGCGTGATCAACATCGTGTCCAAGCCGATCCAACAGGGAATCGAGCGTTATGTGGACGCGTCGTATTTCGACGGGCGCGAATACCGCCTGCGGGCCGGCGTTTCCGGCGAGATCTCCCAAGGCGTGCTGGCGTCCTTGAACCTGATGAGCGCCGAATGGGACGGCAACGTCGACAACAAATACCTCAACCGCAAGGTTAACGGCTACGACCGCCAGGGCGGGCGGGTGAAGTTCGAGATCGCCACGGGCAAGGACAGCAAGCTGACGCTCATCGGCGATTACGTGAAAGCGGATGACACCGGCATCCGCGGGCCGTTCGTACGGGCGGGCGCTGCTCAGGTTGCGACGATCGCGCCCATTGTGCCCGGGCTGGAGCTTCGCCAGGTCTCGACCGACGTCAATGAGCGCGTGGATGACAAGAATACCGGCCTGTCCGCCCAGCTGGACTGGAAATGGGGCGGCAATGCGATGACCTGGATCAGCGCCTGGCGCGAGTGGAAGAACACGCAGTTCCAGGACATCGACGGCACGGCGCCGACGCCACAAAGCAACCAGATTGCGCAACTGTCCGACCGCGGCGACCTCAAATCCAAGGTCTTTACGCAGGAGCTGCGGCTGGCTTCGCCGAAGGGCGCGTTCTTCGACTACGTCCTCGGCTTGTATTACATGAACAACAAGACCGATGAAACCTACCGGCGCGATGTCGTTCGCTGCAACGGCACCTTACCGGCCCTGGCCAACGGCCTGACGCCGTGTGCCGCCCTGCTCAACGACTTCGGACGCGCCGAATACGGCACCGAGTCGAAGAGTGCGTCGATCTTCGGCGAAGGCGTGTTCAATTTCAGCAAGAATCTGCGCGGCATCCTCGGCCTGCGCTACACGGATGACGAGCTGTCCTATTACCACTCGCGGGTTTCCACGGCCGCCGCGGCAATCCCCGGCGTGCAGCCCAATCGCCCGTACGCGTCCGCGACGACCAACGAGAAGGGCACCTCGGGACGCATCGGCCCGCAGTTCGACCTCACGCCCAACGTCGGCGTGTATGCCACGTACTCGAAGGGTTACAAGGGGCCGGCCTACAACGCGTTCTTCAACATGCAGCCGAACCAGGAGGTCGCGCTGGCGCCGGAGAAATCGGACAGCTACGAACTTGGCCTGAAGTCAACGCTGCTCGACAACCGCATGCGCTTCAATGTGGCGATCTTCGACGCCAAATACAAGGGCTACCAGGCCAACTTCCCGGATCTGGTCGGCGGCGTGGTGGTCACGCGCTTCATCAATGCCGGTGACGTGTCGACCAAGGGCGCGGAAATCGACATGGAAGCGAAGCTCTCGAAGCAGTTCACGGTATCCGCCGCCTATGCCAAGACCAAGGCGCGTGTGGACCGCTTCAACTGCCCGCCGGGTGCGACCTGCCTGCCCTCCGGCATCCCCCTGCCTTCTGCGCCCGACAAGAAGGCGGTGGTGCGCGCCAACTGGTGGAGTAACGTCGGCAACGGCCTGCGCCTCGACATGGGCGCCGATTACACCTATTCGAGCGCCATCCAGTTCGACCTGTCCACCTCGACTAATACCATCCAACCGTCCTACGGCATCTTCAATGCCAACGTCAGCCTCGGCAATCCGTCGGCGGGATGGCGCGTCAGCGTGGTCGGCAAGAACCTCGGCGACAAGTCGTATGCCGCATTCCTGCTGCCGGGCGCCAACACCCAGCGCTCGGTGCCGCGCGACGACGAGCGCTACTTCGGTGTCAGCGTGCGCTACGAGTTCTGATTTCATCATCTCCCTTCGGGCGTTGCGATCGGTGTAGATTGGTCGTAACGCCCGTTTTCTTTTGCGCAACCGGAAACCGCCTTGACCGTTCGCCGCACGCTTGAATCGCTTCGCAGCCAGCGCTGGTTCGCCCGCGACGACATGCGCTCGTTCGCGCACCGCCAGCGCCTGCAGCAGCGCGGTCTGCGGCGCGAAGAGTTTCTCGGCCGCCCGGTGGTGGCGATCCTCAACACCTGGAGCGACCTGTCGCCATGCCACGCGCACCTGAAGGAGCGCGCCGAGGCGGTCAGGCGCGGCATCCTGCAGGCCGGCGGCGTTCCGATGGAATTGCCGGCCCTGTCGCTGGGCGAGGTCATGGTCAAGCCGACCACGATGCTCTATCGCAACCTGCTGGCGATGGAGACCGAGGAGTTGTTGCGTTCGCACCCGATCGACGGCGCCGTTCTGCTGGGCGGTTGCGACAAGACTACGCCGGGCTTGCTGATGGGCGCGATCAGCATGGACATCCCGGCGATCTTCTGCCCGGCCGGCCCCATGTTGAATGATCGGCATCAGGGCAAGACCGTCGGTGCGGGAACGCACACCAAGAAATTCTGGGACGAATACGTCGCCGGCAACATCGACCAGAAGGAATGGATCCGGCTGGAAGCCAAAATGACGCGTTCGCCGGGCACCTGCAACACCATGGGCACGGCGAGCACCATGACCGCCATCGCCGAGGCATTCGGCTTCTGCCTGCCCGGCGCGTCCAGCACTCCGGCGATGGACTCGGCGCATGCGCGCATGGCCTCGGCCTGCGGCGCGCGGGTGATGGAGATGATTTGGGAGGACCAGAAGCCCTCGACCTTCTTTACGCGCGCGTCGGTGATGAACGGCATCGCGGCCTACATGGCCCTGGGTGGCTCCACCAACGCCGCCATCCACACCATCGCGATCGCAGGGCGCGCGGGAATCGCCCTTTCGCTCGAGGACATGGACGCGATGGCGGCAAAGGTGCCCGTGCTTGCCAACCTGTTTCCCTCCGGCGACAAGCTGATGGAGGATTTCTACTATGCGGGCGGCCTGCCCGCGCTGCTGCAGGAGATCCGCGCCGTTCTCGACCTGGGCTGTCGTACCGTCAACGGCCGAACCCTGGGCGAAAACCTCGAGGGTGCCGCCAACGGCGATGCCGACATCGTTCGCCCGCTTGACCGGCCGGTTTCCACCGCCGGCGCCCTGGCCGTGCTTCGCGGCAACCTGTGCCCGGATGGCGCGGTGATCAAGCCGTCGGCCATGAGTGCAAAATTCCGCCGGCATCGCGGCCGCGCGCTGGTGTTCGATTCGAATGCCGACATGCTTGCAGCCATCCACGACCCGGCCCTCGACGCCGACGAAAACACCGTCATCGTCCTGCGCAATGCCGGGCCGGTCGGTGCGCCGGGCATGCCCGAATGGGGCAACCTGCCGATCCCGAAAAAACTCCTGCAGGCCGGCGTGCGCGACATGGTGCGGCTGTCGGACGCGCGTATGAGCGGCACCCACTACGGCAGCTGCGTGGTGCACATCGCGCCGGAATCCGCCGTCGGCGGACCATTGGCCCTGATCAGGACCGGCGACTGGATTACGCTCGATGTGGACGCGCGCACCCTGCACGCCGAGGTGGGCGAGGACGAATTCGCTCGCCGCCGCGCTGCATGGCAGCCGCCGCTGCGCGCTGCCGAGCGCGGGTTTCAGCGGCTTTATGTTGAGCACGTGACGCAGGCGCATCAGGGCTGCGACTTTGACTTTCTGATGGGCAATGCGCCCACTGCCGAACCGCCTATCTACTGAGGATTGCATGAGCGCCTTTGATCCGTCCGTGAACCCGTTCCGGGAACTGTTGAAGCAGTCCAGCATTCCGCTGGGCACCTGGCTCATGTCGGGCGCGCCCTCGACGGCAGAAGCCATGGGGTCGCTCGGCTTCGATTGGCTGGTTGTGGACATGGAACACGTGCCCATCGACTACAAGGATGCGTACCACCTGCTGCAGGCCATCGCCGGCACGCGCGCCACGCCGGTGGTGCGCCTGGCGTGGAACGACACGGTCTTGGTCAAGCGTGCGCTGGACATCGGCGCGCAGACACTGATGTTTCCCTTTGTGCAAAACGCCGAGGAGGCGAAACGCGCCGTCGCCGCGACGCGCTACCCGACGCGCGAGGACAAGAGCGGCACGCGCGGCTTCGCCGCGATGCATCGCGGCAGCCGCTATACGACCGCGGCAGACTATGGGAAACGCGCCAATGACGGCATCTTCCGCATGATCCAGCTGGAAACCCCGGCCGCGCTGTCGAGGTTGGAAGAGATCGCGGCGGTCGAGGGCGTCGATGCGCTGTTCATGGGGCCGGGGGATTTGAGTTCCTCGATGGGGGAGATCGGCAACCTCGCGCATCCGGAGGTGCAAGCGGCCTTGAAGGATGCGGCGGCGCGGGCAAAGAAGATCGGCAAGCCGATCGGCATTGTCGGGCCGGCGCCGGAAATGGTCCAGCAGTTCATTGCCGACGGCTACACCTATGTTGCCGTGGCATCCGACATGGGCATGATGATGCGCCAGGCCAACCAGTTTCTCGCCGCGCTCAAGCCTGCGCTGGCCAAGCCGCTGTCCGGCAGCGTGTACTGAGCGCCCGCGGCCCATGAACGGCGTCCAGTTCGAAAAGGTCATCAAGGTCTACGACAGCGGCGTGCGGGTGATCCACGGCGTCGACCTGGTCATCGGCAAGGGAGAGTTCGTGGTCTTTGTCGGGCCGTCCGGTTGCGGCAAGTCCACGCTGATGCGCATGGTCGCCGGGTTGGAGACCATCAGCGGCGGCACGATCTCGATCGACGGGCGCGTCGTCAATGACCTGCCACCGCGGGAGCGCGACGTGGCGATGGTATTCCAGGATTACGCGCTCTACCCGCACAAGAACGTATTCGAAAACCTGGCGTTTGGCCTCAGGTTGCGCAAGTTTTCCGAGGAGCAGATCAAGAAGCGTGTCGGCGATGCCGCCGCCATCCTGAAGATCGAGCACCTCCTCGATCGCAAGCCGCGCGCACTGTCCGGGGGACAGCGCCAGCGTGTGGCGATGGGCCGCGCCATCGTTCGGGCGCCGAAGCTGTTCCTGTTCGACGAGCCGTTGTCGAACCTGGACGCGCTGCTTCGCTCCGAGATGCGCGTCGAAATCAAGAAACTGCACCAGCGCATCGGCGCCACCACGATTTATGTCACCCACGACCAGGTCGAGGCGATGACGCTCGCGCAGCGCATCGTCGTGCTCTCTGGCGGGCACATCATGCAGGTCGGGACCCCCGACGAAATCTACAACCACCCGCGATCGAAGTTCGTTGCCGGATTTACCGGCTCGCCGCCGATGAACTTCCTCAAGGGCAGCATCGAGGCTGGCGACGCACCAGCGATTCGCCTCGGCGAGCAACCGGCGATCGCACTGCCCCCCGTCTGGCGGGAGCGTCTTGCCGGTCACGCCGGTCGCGCCGTGGACTTCGGCATCCGGCCGGAGGACGTCAGCGCCGCCGCGCAGGGCAATGCGGGTCACGCCTTGCAGGCACAGGTCATTGTGGTCGAGCCGCTGGGCGCCGAGACGCTGGTCACGTTTGCGACTGCCGGCGGAGAACTGATCGCCCGGTTGTCGCCGGAAGCCCGCTTTGCGCCGGGTGATACGGCCGGCATCCACATCGACCTCAACAAATTCCACCTGTTCGACGCCGACAGCGGGATGGCGCTGTGAGCAAGTCCTTGCGGGCGCTGGGCATTGCGTGCCTGTCGATGCTCTTGCTGGGCGCGAATGCGCTCGCAGCCGTGCAATCGCCGGTGAACCTCAAGTTCCTCGTCGGCGGCCAGCACCGCCCCGACGTGTACCGCGAACTGTTCAAGGAATATGCCGCAGCCAATCCCGGCGTGACCGTCACGCTGGAAGTTGGCGGCGCGACCTCGGAGTTGCTGCAGCGGTACCTGAACACCGTGTTGACCGCGCGCGATCCGACGCTCGACGCATTCCTCATCGACGTGGTGCGTCCCGCCCAATTCGCCGCCGCACGCTGGTCCGAGCCGTTGGACGAGTATTTCGGTGCCGAGCGCGAAGCGGTGTTGTCGAAATACCTTCCGCTGTATCGCGCGGCCAACACCATCGAGGGGCGCACGGTGTCGCTGCCGGCCTTCTCCGACGCGATGTATCTGTACTACCGCAAGGACCTGCTCGAACAAGCCAACGAGGCTCCGCCGAAAACCTGGGACGACCTGGCCCGCATCGCCAAGAAGGTGATGGCGCGGGAAAACGACACCAACCTGCAGGGCCTGAGCTTCCAGGGCAAGGCGATCGAAGGCGCGGTATGCACCTTCCTGCTGCCGTACTGGAGCCTGGGCGGCGAGGTGGTCAAGGACGGCAAGTTGAGTTTTGATCGCCAGAAGGCCGAGGCGGGTCTGGCGATGTGGCGGCGCATGGTCGCCGACGGCGTGGCCAAGTCCAACGTGTCGGAAGTCGGCACCGACGACACGCGCAAGGAGTTCCAGGCCGGCAAGGCGGTCTTTGCGGTCGTTTGGGGCTATGCGTGGAACCTGTTCCAGAGCGCGCCGGACAGCAAGGTCAAGGACAGGGTCGGCGTGGTCAAGCTCCCCGCCATGCCGGGCGGTGAATCGGTATCGTGCATGGGCGGCTGGAGCTATGCCGTCTCGGCCTTTTCGCGCAACAAGGCCGAGGCCGTCAAGCTGGTGCGCTGGCTGTCGAGCCCGGCGGTGGCCAAGACGCTCGCCCTGAAGGGCTCGATGCAACCGGTGTTCGGCGAGGTCTTTACCGATCCTGAAATCGTCGCCTCGATTCCATGGTTTCGCGAAGCGCTGCCGGTGGTGGAAACGGCGCGTCCCCGTCCGGTGACGCCGATGTACCGCCCGGTCTCTGATGCACTGCGCCTGAACCTCAACAGCGTCATGGCCGGGGCGCGAACGCCCAAGCAGGCGCTCGACGAAATCGAGCACCGAATCGGAAGGGCGCTGCGATGACGGCGCATCCGCCAGGCGTGCCTCAGCGGTCCTGGTTCGACCGGCTGGCCGACATGGACGAGCGCACCCTGGCGATTTGCCTCCTGGCGCCCGCATTCGTCTTCATTTCGCTGATCGTCGTCTATCCGGTCGCGACGCTGGTGTGGAACAGTTTCAATGACGTTCGCCTGCTCACCGGCAAGCCGGCGCGCTTTGCCGGCATCGAGAACTACCTGCTGGTGGTGTCCGATGCCCAGTTCTGGCGCGCGGTGAAGAACACGCTGATCATCGTCGTTGTCACCGTTCCCGGTGCGCTGGTGTTCGGCCTGGCGCTGGCGATGCTGGCCAACATGCCGTTCAAGTCGCGCGGACCGATTCGGCTTGCACTGCTGCTGCCATGGGCGATGCCGCTGGCGTTCGTCGGCCTCATCTTTGCCTGGTTCTTCAACAGCGAATACGGCGTCGTCAACGATGTGCTGCGGCGCATCGGCATGGAGCCGAAGATCTGGTTCAATTCAGGGCCGTTGACGATGATGGCGATCTGCATCGCAACGATCTGGAAGACTTCCTCGTTCATGGCGCTGATCCTGCTCGCGGGTTTGCAGACGATCCCGAAGTCGCTGTATGAGGCCGCGGAAGTCGACGGCGCCAGCCACTGGCAGCAATTTACCGGGATCACCCTGCCCCTGCTGGTGCCCTCGATGCTGGTGGCGCTGATCTTTCGCACGCTGACCGCGATTCAATCCTTCGATATCCCGTACTCCATGCCCGGCCCCGGCGAGGAAACCCAGACACTGGCGATGTACATCCACATGAACGCCGTCGATTACCTCGACCTGGGCTACAGCTCGGCACTGGCCGTGGTGATGTTCGGCCTGTCGATGGCGACCACGTTCGTCTACCTCAAGTACGTCCGCGCGGAGGGCAAGTGAGCAACCTGTTCACCGCCAGGCGCCTGCGCTGGTTTGCCGCCGCCATCGTGCTGCTCAATGGCTTCTTTCCGGCGCTGTGGATTCTGGCGACGTCCTTCAAGGCGGAAGTCGAACTCACCGCCAAGCCGATCACCTGGTTTCCACGCGACCCGACGCTCGCCAACTTCATGTCGGCATTTCGCGACCAGCCGCTGCCTTCGTACCTGCTCAACAGCGTCATCGTCGCCTTGTCGTCGATGGCGGTGTCGTTGTTCATCGCCTCACTGGCTGCCTATGCGATCGCGCGCCTGAACCTGAAATACCGCGGTGCGGTTCTCACCAGCATCATCGCGGTCTCGATGTTTCCGCTGGTCACGCTGATGGTGCCGCTGTTCGAGATCATGCGCGGCTTGAACCTGCTCAACAGCTACTGGGCACTGGTGCTGCC
>DASUDU010000170.1:0-3658 GCA_036275435.1 Usitatibacteraceae bacterium
GTGCGCGTCGCCCATCTGGCTGCCGTAGAGGCCGCGCTCGCCGACGCTTTGCGGAATGTTCACCGAGAAAAAGAACGGCTTGTCGAACTGCTCCGGCTTGATCGCCATCCAGGTCTTGTCGTCCTTCTGGTAGAGCGTGAAGTAGCCGGCGATTTCCTTGGCGTCCTTGACGACGTCCTTGAACGGCTTGGGCGCTGCTGCTGCGGCGGCGGGCGGCGCGCCCGCAGGTGCGGCGCCGGCATTGCCGGGCGGGGCGGCGGGAGCCTGCGCCTGCGCGGCACCTGCCGCCAGTGCCGCGGCCAGCGCGGCGACGATCAACCTGCTTTTCGGATGGAACATGCTGTCCTCTCAAGTGGGGAATTCGAACAAACCGGCATTCATGCGAATCCGGCCAGCCTACTATTTTGGCTGAAACGCGGTGCGCCATTCTCGGTTTTTCGTGCATCCGGCTTTGTACCGGTTTGTGCCGGTTTGCCCCGGGTGCGATAATCCCCGCCTTTTGCAGCGCAGCAATTGCTTCCGCCCATGTCGCACGCCTCCGAAATCGCCCGCCGCCGCACCTTCGCGATCATCTCGCATCCGGACGCCGGCAAGACCACGCTCACCGAAAAGCTCCTGCTGTTTGCCGGCGCGATCCAGATCGCCGGCAGCGTCAAGGCAAGGAAGGCTTCGCGCCATGCGACTTCCGACTGGATGGAGATCGAAAAGCAGCGCGGCATCTCGGTGGCCAGTTCGGTGATGCAGATGGAGTACCGTGACTGCGTGATCAACCTGCTCGACACCCCCGGCCACCAGGATTTTTCCGAGGACACCTATCGCGTCCTGACCGCCGTCGACGCGGCGCTGATGGTGATCGACGCGGCCAAGGGCGTAGAAGCGCAGACGCTCCGGCTGATCGAGGTCTGCCGCGCCCGCAACACGCCGATCCTCACCTTCGTCAACAAGATGGATCGCGAGGTGCGCCCGCCGATGGACCTGATGCACGAGGTCGAGGCGGTGCTGAAAATGGACCTCGTGCCGTTCACCTGGCCGGTCGGCATGGGCCGCCACTTCGGCGGCGTGTTCGATCTGGCCCGTGGCGCGATGCGCGTCTTCCGGCCCGGCGAAGATCGGGTCGGCGGCGATGACGAGGTCCTCGAAGGACTCGACAACGCCGAGGCAAGATCGCGCTTCGGCGCCGAATACCAGCGCGCCGAGGAGGAAATCGGCCTGATCCGCGACGCCACGCACCCGTTCGAGCGCGGCGCGTTCCTCGACGCCAGGCAATCGCCGCTGTTCTTCGGCTCGGCGATCAACAACTTCGGCGTGCGCGAGGTGCTCGATGCGCTGGTCGACATGGCGCCGGCGCCGATGCCGCGCGCGACGGTTTCGCGCGTGGTGCAGCCGGACGAGCCGAAGTTCTCCGGCGTGGTGTTCAAGATCCAGGCCAACATGGACCCGGCGCACCGCGACCGTATCGCCTTCGTGCGCGTCTGCTCGGGGCATTTCGAGCGCGGCATGAAGCTCAATGTCAGCCGCACGGGCAAGGACATCCGGCCGGGCACGGTGGTGTCGTTCCTCTCGCAGCGCCGCGAGCTGGTCGACGACGCCTACGCCGGCGACATCATCGGCATCCCCAACCACGGCACGCTCCGGTTGGGCGATACGCTCACTGAAGGCGAGAACCTGCAATTCACCGGGCTGCCGTACTTCGCGCCGGAAACCTTCCAGTCGGTCGAGTTGCGCGACCCGATGAAATCCAAGCAGCTGCGCACCGGCTTGCAGCAACTCGGCGAGGAAGGCGCGATCCAGGTGTTCCGGCCGATCGAGGGCGGCTCGCTGCTGCTCGGTGCGGTCGGCACGCTGCAGTTCGAAGTCGTGCTGCACCGGCTGAAAAGCGAATACAACGTCGACGCGCGGCTGGAATCCTCGCGCTACCGCCTGGCGCGCTGGGTGACCTGCGACGACGCCGCGATCCTGAGGAAATTCATCGATTCCAACAGCCACCGCATCGCCCACGATGTGGTCGACGCACCGGCCTTTCTCGCCACGCACCCCGCGGAACTGGAAGTGTCAGCGGAACGCTATCCGCAGGTGAAGTTCCACGCGCTCAGGGAGCACGCGGGGCAGGTGTTCCAGGCGCGGATGTAACGCGCTAGACCAGCCATTCCCCGACCGCCGCCTTGGCGTGTTTGAGGCGGCCGGCCAGCGCGGGCCCGCGCTCGAGCGCGACGCCAACGGCCAGGGCGTCAAGCAGGGTCAGGTGCACCAGCCGCGAAGTCATCGGCGCGTACACCTCGAGATCCTCGCTCGGCTCCGCGAGCAGCGCCACGTCGGCCAGCGCCACCAGGGGCGAGGCGCCGGCGGTGATGGCGATCACCGTCGCGCCCGAAGCGCGCGCCATCTTCACGCTCTTGAGCAGGTCGGCGCTGCGGCCGCTGCCGGAGATGGCCACCACCACGTCTTGTTTGCCGAGCAGCGCGGCGGCCATGATGTGCACGTGCGGGTCGTTGTAGGCGCTGGCCGGCACGCCGAGCCGGAAAAACTTGTGCTGCGCGTCCATGGCGACGATGCCGGAGTTGCCCGCGCCATAGAACTCGATCTGTCTCGCGCGCGCAAGGCAGCGCACCGCGCGCTGCAAGGCCGCGGCATCGAGGTGATTGCGCGCCGTGGTCAGGGCCGCGATGGCGCGGTCGAACACCTTGCCGCCGGCATCGGCCATCGAGTCGTTCGGCGCGACATCGCGGTGCACATAGGGCACGCCGCCGGCCAGGCTTTGCGCGAGCCGCAGCTTGAATTCGCGAAAGCCGGCAAAGCCCAACGCGTGGCAAAACCGCGCCACGGTCGGCTGGCTGACTGATGCGGCGGCGGCAATCTCGGGAAACGACATCGACACGACGCGGTGCGGGTGTGCCAGGACAAAGCGCGCCACCGCGCATTCCGAGGGCCGCAGGCTCGCGCCGGCCGCCTCGATGCGGCCGAGCAGCGTGGCCGGCGCCGCGATTGCCGTTGCCTTGCGCCTCATGCAAACGCGCGCCGGACGGCGCGGCGGAAGGTGGAATTTGCGCGGGTCTTGTAGATTTTCTTCACAAGTTTGACCAGAGGAAGGGCTTTCGCTATTTGGAATTTGTGGGGACTTCGGCAATGCTTGCACATTTTTTGTAGAAAATCTACAATTGGCTTCAATCCACTCCGGCCGCCGCCCATGCACCCGACCCTTGAAGCCGTCACCGCCCGCGTTACCCGCCGCAGCGCCGCGATGCGCAGCGCCTACCTCGACCGCGTGAAGCAGGCGCGCGACGCAGCCGGCGCGCGCGCGCTGCGCGGCAGCATGTCGTGCACCAACATCGCGCACGCCTTCGCCGCCGAACCGGCCAACGACAAGCTGAAGCTGCACGCGCTGAAGGCGCCCAACATCGGCATCGTCTCGGCATACAACGACATGCTCTCGGCGCACCAGCCGCTGGCGCGCTTTCCCGAGCTGATCCGGCAGGGCGCGCAGGAAGCCGGCGCCACGGCGCAATTCGCCGGCGGCGTACCGGCCATGTGCGACGGGGTCACGCAGGGCCAGGCGGGGATGGAGTTGTCGCTGTTCTCGCGCGACGTGATCGCCATGTCCACCGCGATCGCGCTGTCGCACAACGTGTTCGACGCGGCGCTGTGCCTGGGCGTTTGCGAC